>CALIZJ010000160.1 GCA_938028845.1 uncultured Blautia sp. | reverse complement strand
AATACCTTTACCACCTTCTGGCCGTCCATCATCTCTTCAATGTACCCGTCTACTATTCCTAAGGCCTTCTGCTGCTTCTGAAAATATTTTCCTGAAAGCCCGGTAAATACTTTCGTCACCTTTAACATAACCAGAGACATGAGCAAGGTCACAAAAGTAAGAGGAATATTCAGCACCAGCATGGAGATCAGCGTGGAAACCAAAGTTGCCGCAGAGTTGATGATCTGCGGGATACTCTGCCCGAACAGCTGACGGAGGGTATCCACATCATTGGTATAAACAGACATGATATCCCCATGTGCATGGGTGTCAAAATATTTAATAGGCAGAGCTTCCATATTTGCAAACACCTCGTCACGGAATTTCTTCATGGTTCCCTGGCTTACATTTACCATGATCCGGTTGTATGCATAGGACGCCGCAATACCAATCACATAAAATACAATGATCCCTCTCAGCGCATTTGCCAATGGCGCAAAATCCGGATTCTCTGAATTCAGCAGCGGTACAATATAATCATCTACCAGAGACTGTACAAACAACATTCCCTGCATAGTAGCAAACGCGCCTACGATGATGCAGACCACTACCACAAGAAAAGAAAATTTATAATTGCTGATCATATATTTTAAAAGGCGTTTCAGGACATACAAAGATGACCTTTGTTTCTTTTCTTTCATATCTTATATGCTCCTTTCCATTCTGTCAGGCTGCATGGTCGAAATCCCCGCCGCCCTGTGTCTGGGACTCATAAATATCGCGGTAAATTTCATTATTTTCCAGCAGATGTTCATGTGTGTCAAAACCATTGATCTTTCCGTCTTCCAGCACAAGGATCCTGTCCGCGTCCTGCACGCTGGATACCCTCTGGGCAATGATGATCTTCGTAGTTCCGGGTATATAAGTCTGAAAAGCTTTTCGTATCTTGGCGTCTGTCGCGGTATCCACCGCGCTTGTGGAATCATCCAGAATCAGAACCTTTGGTTTTTTAAGCAGAGCTCTGGCAATACAAAGCCTCTGTTTCTGTCCGCCGGATACATTGCTTCCGCCCCGCTCGATCCAGGTATGATAACCTTCCGGCAAACGGCCTATAAATTCGTCCGCGCAGGCTGCCTGACAGGCTTTTATGCACTCTTCCTCTGAAGCTTTTTCATTTCCCCAGCGCAGATTATCAAGGATCGTACCGGAAAACAGGACATTCTTCTGAAGCACTACAGAAACTTCGTTTCTGAGTACTTCCATATCGTATTCCCGCACATTTCTTCCGCCTACTTTTACCGAACCTTCTGATGCATCATAAAGACGGCTGATCAGATTGACCAGGCTGGATTTTCCGCAGCCGGTCCCGCCAATGATCCCAATGGTCTCGCCGGATTTAATATGCAGTTCAATATCCTTTAGGGTGTCCTCCCCTGTCCCATGTTTATAAGAAAAGCTTACATGGTTGAAATCAATGCTTCCGTCTTTCACTTCTGTAACAGGAGTCTCCGGGTTGTGAAGCTCCGGTTTCTCATTAAGCACCTCAGAAATACGGCGTACATTGGCGATACTCATGGTACCCATTACAAAAATCATGGAAAGCATCATCAGCGACATCATGACAGACATAACATAACTGAACAAAGAAGTGATATCTCCTGTACTCATGCTTCCTGCCACGATAAAATGAGCGCCGAACCAGGATACTGCCGTGATACATGCGTAAACCACAAGCATCATCACAGGATTATTAAGAGCCAGAAGGCCTTCTGCCTTTACGGACAGATCATAAAGTTTCTTTGCGGCATTTTGAAATTTCTGATTTTCCTGTTTTTCTCTCACATATGCCTTTACCACACGGATTGCCGTGACGTTTTCCTGCACGTTTGCATTCAGGTCGTCATACTGGTCAAACACCTTCTGGAAAGTAGCCGCTGCTTTTTTCATGATCACCGCAAGGATCACTGCCAGGAAACATAAGGCAGCTAAGAATACAAGGCTCAAACTCCGGTTAATGACAAAACACATTACCATACTGCTCACCAGCATAAGGGGCGCTCTCACAGCAATGCGGATAAGCATCTGGAACGCATTCTGCACGTTGGTCACATCTGTAGTCATCCTTGTCACAAGTCCTGCTGTGCTGAATTTATCAATATTGGAAAAAGAGTAACCCTGTACTCTTATGTACATTGCTTCTCTTAAATTACAGGCGAAACCGGAAGAGGCGCTTGCCGCGTATTTTCCAGCCATTGCCCCTGAGAACAGGCTTACTCCCGCCATAACCAGCATCAGAATGCCAAGGCGTACGATAACCGGCATATTCGACTGTTCCAGTCCGTCATCAATGATCAGCGCAGTGATAAACGGGATTAACACCTCCATGATCACTTCCAGAATAGTAAATCCCATGGTAAGAAAAGCATCCTTTTTGTACTGTTTTAGTTGTGCTAAAACTGTTTTCATGCTGTAACCTCCTGTCTGTTTTCTTTTTCGCTTAATCCAATCAATATCTTATGTTCCAGTTCCCATAGCTGCTGTCTTTCCTTTAGATCAAGAACCTGGCATATCTTTTCTTCCACCTGCTGTGCTCGGCTGAGGAATTCTTCTTCCTGGACCGTAAGCTTTTCTGTAGGAACCAATTTTTTCTTTCTTACATCCTTTGGATTTTCCTCGAAACATAAGTATCCTTTTTCCCTTAATTTTTTTGCAAGGGTGGACAGAGTTGCCTTTGAAACTCCAATCTCATGGCAAAGCTCCGTGATATAGGTTCCCCCTGGGTGATGCCGCAGGATATACACCAGAAAATAAGCCTGGGTTCCACTCATATCCTCTTTTCTCAGAGCCTTTTCCAGCCGTAATTCCATATCAATATTAATTTTCTTCAAAAGCAGGAGCAGCCTTTCTGTCTGAAATTCTTCTATCATCTTTTTTCACACCTCCTGTCACTGTGTTCATACATCAAGGATAGAAAAAATCATTGCGTCTTGGGCACGAACCACGTATTTGACACGCGGCTGCGAGCCGATCTGCTTTAAAAAATTTCTTCCACAGTTTGCCTTCGAACAGTTTGTCTGCTTACTATCCTGTCCATAAGAGATTCTATCTCAGATTTCCTTGAATGTGAAATTCAAAGATGTTATAATCTATAAAAATCTTTTATAGATATTAATTTTATCTTATAATAATTTAGAAAGGAAAATCTTTATGAATACCATCCAGCTGGAATGTTTTATTGCCGTTGCGGAGCATCTGAACTTCTCCAGGGCTTCCGAAGAACTAAAGATCACCCAGCCGGCAGTCAGCCACCAGATCCAGACACTAGAAGAAGAATTAGGCGTAAAACTTTTTAAACGTACAAGCAAAAGTGTTTCTCTTACTTCAGAAGGCATACAGTTCCTGCCGGATGCGGAATTGATCCTGAAGACAGCTTTTTCTGCCAAAGAACGGCTTGGAAGACATGAAGACTTTATCCTCTTTGAAATCGGCTGCCGCAGCTACACGGAACTAAACCTTCTGCCAACCATTTTTGAAAATCTGGCGAAAGAATATCCCCTTCTTCGCCCTTCCGTCCGTATCGTTCCTTTTCCTTCCCTGCTGGGGCTGGTAGAAAATCAGAAAGTTCACGCGGCTTTTGCCGTAAAAGAAAAACAGAAAAAGTCCTCTTTAAATTTCAGGCAGCTTTATTCCGCTCCCGTTTCCTGTATCTGCACCCCGGATCATCCTCTGGCCCAATATGAAAGCCTTACGCAAAATATGCTTGAAGGCAGTATGGTGGTATGTTCCCCTCGCCAGATTTCCGGTCCTATCTTTGCCGTACAGAACAGGATTTTTTCCCATCTTTCCCCGGAGCAGCACTATTTTACAGAAAGTATAGAAAGTGTCTTTACTCTTGTAAAAGCAAAGCTTGGCTATACCCTGTACCCGGATGTTCCTCCTGCCAGAGAACCAGGACTTTGTTATATCCCCATAACCGATATGCCCAAGCTGCCCTTCGGGATCTATTACCGGCATGACAACGACCATCCTGTACTGAAACGTTTCTTAAAGCTATGCGCAGATAAAGCCCGGGCTGACGAAGAATAACTCTCCCTGATGCTGTATCCTTCTTTTCTGGCATCCGGCAAGCGGTTTCTTCTGCTGCGGTGTAAAACCTATTTATACTGAAAATATAAACAGCCTTCCTATCATAGTTGTACATTTCCTCAAACCATGCTAAGATAAGGCGCAGTACCCTTGCAGAAGAAAGGAAAAACATCATGCAGTATACGATCTTGATCATTGAAGATGAAACCGATATCAATCAGCTTCTAAACAACCTTTTAAGGGCAGAAGGATATCAGACCTTGCAGGCTTTTTCCGGCACAGAGGCAAAGCTGCTCCTAAAAAGCCAGTCTCCGGATCTTATCCTTCTGGATCTTATGCTTCCCGGGCTTTCAGGGGAAGAACTTTTATACGATTTGAGAGAGAATTTAAAACTGGATATCCCCGTGCTCATCCTTTCTGCCAAAAGCGCCCTAACAGACAAGGTATCCCTTTTAAAAAACGGAGCGGACGACTACATTACCAAACCCTTTGAGCCGGATGAAGTTTTAGCCAGAATACAGGCAGGCCTGCGGCGGGCGGGAAAAGAAAAAGCTGAGGAAAAACAGCTTATTTATAAAAATCTGATCCTGTTTCCCCAGGCAAGAAAGGCCCAGGCGGCAGGCAGGGATCTTTCCCTTACCGCCCATGAATACGACATCCTCACCCTTCTCGTCCAGAATCCCCAGAGGGTCTATTCCCGGGAACATTTGTATGAACTGATCTGGAAGGGAGGCTATTACGGAGAAAACAATACCGTCAACGTCCATGTGAGCAACCTGCGGAAAAAACTAAAAGACGCCGACCCCGATACAGAGTATATCCAAACCGTATATGGAATCGGTTTTAAGCTAAAAGAATAGGGAAAACTTTATGACTTCTTTAAAAGTTCTTTATGACTTCTTTAAAGCATGTCTGCTAGAATGTATCTCAAGTCATGAACCCTTGGCCGAGACATCTCAGACAACATTATAGTAAAAGACAAATAAATTTATCTTTTACTATAACCCTCCGGGAGGATGCGCACGATTTTTGATAGGAATATCTGCGTTTTACGCAGCAAAAATCGGCGCAGCAAACGTCATAATAAAAAGAATTATGACGTTTGCTATAATTTATAGAAGGAGAAAATAAATGACCGACTATGTCATAGAAACCAAAGCCCTTACTAAGTGCTACCATCTTGCAACCGCTCTGAAGCAGGTAAACATCCATGTTAAAAAAGGCAGTATTTACGGCCTCATTGGTGACAACGGAGCGGGAAAGACCACTCTTCTTAAGCTTTTGGCAGGGCACAGCTTTGCCACAGAAGGGGAGATTTATCTTTTCGGAAGGCATAAAGAAAATGAATTAAGAAATGCCCGCAGAAAAACAGGCTGTATGATCGAACATCCGGGATTCTTCCCCAATATGACTGTACAGCAGACCCTGGAATATTACCGTATCCAAAAAGGGATACCGGATAAAAATAAGATTCTGGAAATGCTGTCCCTCACAGAGCTTACAGAAAAGAGAAAAAGCAGATGCAAAAATCTTTCCCTGGGACAAAAGCAGCGTCTGGGGCTTGCCATTGCCCTTATGGGAGATCCCCAGCTCCTTATTCTGGATGAGCCGGTAAACGGCTTAGATCCCAGCGGCATCGTGTCTGTACGGAACCTTCTGCACCGGTTGAACCAGGAAAAAAATATAACCATCTTAATATCCAGCCACATCCTTTCTGAGCTGCAGCAGCTTGCCACCACCTATGGATTTTTAAATAAGGGAACGCTTCTGGAAGAAATCTCTGCGGACAAACTGGCTGAAAAATGCTCCGACTATCTGGAAATCACTGTGACGGATATTGAGCGTTTTTCCGTTGTCCTGGAAAAATTTTTTCCGGAAGAAAATTTCACAGTTCTCCCGGAGAATACCCTGCGTATCTTTCATCCCCGAAAAGAGCCGGAAGCGTACAGCAGAGCAGCCTTTGAAAATCAGATCTTTGTCACAAAAATGAATCCTGTCCAGTCCTCATTAGAGGATTATTATATAGAGCTGAAAAGAAGGGGGACGCTGTGATGTTAAATTATATAAAAAGTGAATTTTACCGTATCAGCCATATTATAAGCCTTTACCTGTTTGGAGGAATTGCGGCTGCTTTGATCCTAGTCCTGCACCTTGCCTTATATTTTATTGGGAACCAATACACCACTTCTTCCTTTTCCTATTCTAATCTGGTTGCCAATCCTATGATCTTCGGGTATGCCGGCGCCTTTTTAGCTGCTCTTATTTACGACGGGAACCGGAAAAACGGAAATTTAAAGAATACGGTTGCTTTTGGCATTTCCAGAACAAAAATATTCATAGGTCAATGCATCGTTTCCCTCGCTGCAGCTATAGTTCTTATGTGTGTACTGGTAGGATTCTGGATCTTATGCAGCACTATTTTCTTACCCCAGGAAGGCCCTGTGGTCATAAACGATCTGCTCTGGGAAATTCCCGCCTCTTTTTTTATTTCCGCTGCTTGTCTGATCTGCGGGATCGTATGCATTGAATTGTTTGAGAAAAGCTCCGTGGCCATCCTCGTCTGGCTTACTGTATGGTTCTTCCTTCCAAAGGCTGTTTTTCTTCTCAGCATACAATTTCCAGTTCTCTATGATATGGCCATGTGGATTCCGGAAAATTTTTTCAGCGCCTATCAGAGTCATATCAACACCAGGGAATGTATTACACTGTGGGAAACCTGGGAGGGAATGCTTAAGTGCATCTTATCCGGCATGATCGGGATCTTTGTTTTTTCCCTGTCCGGAATTACGCTGCTAAGAAAAAAAGAATTGTAATTTTAAATTTCAGGAGGGCAAAATGTTCATCCTTATTATCATTGTGGTCAGTGTCATTGGCATTTATTTTGCCTTTCGCTATTTCATCCTTTTATCTTCTCTAAGAAAAATACGGGAGGATTTAAAAGAAATCCAGAAAGATTTTTCACAAAATCAAATGCTGTTTTTACCCGCCCCAAACCAAGATTTAGGCGAATTGGTTTCCTCTATCAATGAATTCCTGGAAAAAATACAAAAGGAACGGAACCAATACGAAAAAAGAGAGCGGGAATTTCAAAAGCAGATTGAAAATATCAGCCATGACCTGCGCACGCCTCTTACAGTGATATTAGGGAATATAAAAATCATAAAAAAGAGCCGCACCTCCTCTTCTTTAAGCCCGGACGTAAAAGAAACTATAGAAATCATAGAAAACAAAGGGGAGTCCATGAAGAAACTGATCGGACAGTTTTATGACTATTCCCGTCTAAATTCTTCTGACTTTGTACTAAAAACCCGGCCTGCCGACGCCGCCCGTCTTCTTCGCGAGACATTAATGGGAAATTATCAGGTTTTGGCTCAGGCAAATATAGACGTACAGGCGGACATCCCGGATAAGCCTATATGGGTATTGGCAGATGACACGGCACTGGAACGGATTTATGAAAATCTTCTCCAGAATACAGGGCGGTATGCAGCCTCTTTTCTCCATATCGCCATAAAGCAGGCAGAGACTGATGTCTGCATTTCTTTTCAAAATGATACGGAACTTTTAACTGGAGAAGATCTCCCCCGCCTCTTTGACCGGTTTTATATGCAGGACACCGCCCGCAGCCAGGGCGGCACCGGGCTTGGGCTTACTGTGGCAAAACTTTTGGCAGAGCAGATGGGCGGGGAGCTGAAAGTCTTAAATCTCCCCCAAAAATCTGACGGTGCCAGACTTGCCATCTGCTTTGAACTGCATATGAATCCCTGCCACATGACGCCTTTGCAGCTATAGTTTTCTTTAAGACTCTCTGCCATAATGTACGGGCATCTTTTTATTCAGACTGATCGTACTTAATTATCTTGACACTCTGCAAAAACGGAAGAGAAATGCGATGCCGCTTTTATTTTTTATAAAGATGTCTTCCCGAAACGGATCACGTTCCAGCTTCCTTTACAGAGCGTTGTCGTCACCATGCCATCCTGTTGCACGGCAGTATCCTGACGGACAGGAAATACCTTTTCCCCTTCTGCACTGTTGCAGATTTTAAGGTCGCTGTTTTTTAACACAAGATGTTCTGTCTGCTGGTATCCCTGGAAGCTTCTGATATCCATTTCAAATGTCAGATCCTCTTCCAGGTTTCTGTTTACTGCAAAAACCGTAAGTTCTTCTTTTTCCTGGTTATACACCGCTACTGCTTCCACATCTGTAACTTCACCATGTCTGCTTGTGGTATGAACAGGCGATTTCAATACAGGGAGAAGAGCAGTTCCTCTTCCGTAACGGGATGCATGCAGGAAGGGATAATAAATCGTCTGTCTCCAGGCTTTTCCATTTTCTTCTGTCATAATCGGAGCAATCACATTTACAAGCTGTGCCAGGCAGGCTACCTTTACCCTGTCCGCATGTTTCAGCAGGGTGATCAGCATCAGCCCCACCAAAAGCGCATCCTCAAAATTATATCTGTCTTCCAGCAGATGCGGTGCCTTCTGCCAGGGGTGGTTATTCATGATATCGTCATCCTCTTCATTGGAATGGAACCATACATTCCACTCATCAAAGCTGATGTTAATATCCTTTTTCCCTCGTTTTTTCGCTTTCACATAATCACAGGTACTGATTACTGTTTTTATAAATCGGTCCATATCGTCAGACTGTGCCAGAAAATCTACGCTGTCATTTTCCTTATTGCCATAATACTGATGAAGGGAAATATAATCCACATAATCATACGTGTGTTCCAAAGTCACTGCCTCCCATTCCGGGAAGGTGGGCATATCAATATTAGAACTTCCGCAGGATACCAGCTCAATGGAAGGATCGATAAGCTTCATGGCCTTTCCTGTCTCTGCTGCAAGGCGTCCGTACTCCTCCATGGTCTTGTGCCCGATCTGCCAAGGACCATCCATCTCATTTCCCAGGCACCAAAGCTTAATATCGTAAGGCTCCTTCATCCCATGGCTGATGCGCAAGTCACTATACTTAGAACCGGAGGGGTGATTGCAGTATTCCAAGAGGTTACATGCATCCTGGATGCCTCTTGTTCCCAGGTTTACCGCCATCATCACCTCTGAATTTACCATCTTCGCCCAGCGGGAAAATTCATGAAGTCCTACATGGTTTATCTCCATACTTTTCCACGCCAGTTCCAATCGGCGGGGACGGTTTTCCACAGGACCCACACTGTCTTCCCAGAAAAAATTCGATACAAAATTTCCTCCTGGATAACGAATCACAGGTACATCCAATTCTCTCACCAGATCCATTACGTCTTTGCGATAGCCATATTCATCCGCTGACGGATGTCCTGGCTGATAGATACCGCCGTAAACCGCCCGTCCCAAATGCTCAATAAAAGAGCCGTAAATCCTTTTGTCTACCGGTGCGATCACAAAATCTTTGTCGATGATCATTTTTGCTGTTTTCATTGTGTTGTCTACCTCCTGTTCGTCTGTCAAGCGGATATCCGCAATGCCCACAGGGCGCGATGTGCCTAAGGGGCCGCTATCCGCTCCTCTGTTTTTTCATTTATGTTCTATTATTTTTATTGTAGCAAGGCAGTGGCATGTTGGCTAGACTTATATGAAAAAATACGGATTATTCTCCTAAATTACCTATGGATTTCCTGCTCATTATCCGACACAGACTACTTATTTTAAAACTTTCTTTTTCTGCAATATCCATTCCTTCCGTTAAAAAAATATTTTCTTTTTATTTTTCCTATTACATAATTTTTTTTGATCCTGTATAATATTGATAAGATCATCGGTATTTTAACATCCATAATACATAGATTGCCGTCCGTGAATATGTTCCCGCATCCTTAAAGCATCTCAAACCTTTCCATTTTTCAGAGAAAGGCGGTTGTTTTTGATGCTCTGCGCATCCTAAAATTATGCTTGTGTACATATACCTGCATGAACTTTTGATATCTGTCTAGTGCACTGATATAAAAAAGAAAAAAGGAGAAATTCTATGAAAGAAGAATACGAAATAGTTGCGGAAATCATAAATTCCTGCGCCGGCAGCAGCCGGCCTCAGCGCTTCTTTGAAGAAGCCGAATTGGAAGACACAGATATTTATGTAAAAGCTAAGCACGGCCGTGACTGGGATCAAGTCATAAAGACGGTCTTGCCTTCTGGGGAAATTGAATACAAGTTGGATAAGGGAAGTATTCAGTATAGATACGTGTTTACTAAATTCTAAGGTCCAGCCTTCTCATAAGCATTCCCCTCTTAGCATAGGCAGAA
>CALIZJ010000159.1 GCA_938028845.1 uncultured Blautia sp. | reverse complement strand
GCAGAACGGCGGTTAATAGAAATGGTTTTATATATGATTTTTTCTTTTTCATCGTGTATCCTCCTTACAGGTGACTTATATGAGCTTATTATACTATACCAGCAGGATTTTTTAAACACCAATAGGGCTTTTCAACAGGTTCCTTTTTTAGGAGTTTAAGGGATCAGGAAAGCGGCTCCAACCCCATTTGGAAAAGGGTTTCATTTATTTCATTAAGACCTTTTCTCTGGCGGATGCAACACATGATTTCAAAATCTCTTTTGTTTTTCGGGTAGAAATCAGCTTGTATAAGACGCTTTAAAAGTTCGCGGGATTCTTTAATGTTAAGCTGTAACGTAATGCATACGATGATTAACTTATTCCGGCTTAAGTTTTTTTTCCCTTTTAAAAAGTCGTGAAAATGCGAGGGATAGATGCCGCAAGTTTCTGCAAACTTGTTGATGCTTTTGTAAGAAGCGGTAATCTTTTGATAAAGGTCATTTATAGCATCCTCTCGTGAGACAAAAGGAATTTCGTTTCTGTCTATCGGGTCATTTTCTTCTATTTTTTCAAATAACACGTTCGTATTTAAACCACCTTATCGTCTTTATCCTGCTTTTCAACCGCACTGATGCAAAACTCAGTCTGACTGCATGGGTACGGGATGTCCTTCCCAAATCCATTTCCCTTGCCTGCCGATGTGGCTTTCCCTCTCTTGAGGATCTCCCGCCCCTTGGCTCTTATTATGATCTTATGAACCGCCTCTGGCTGGACTCCAGGGATCAATACGCCAGGGCGGCTCTCCTTCCCGCCGGGAAGAACGGTAAAAACCTCAAAAGATAATCGGCCCCGACGGAAAGCTGGCCGAAGAAAGCCCCGATACTTTTTCTGTCCGCTATACAGTTGACCTGATCCACAATGGCTCTCCGGCTTCTAAAAATCCGGAGGCTGCCCTTCAGGAAATCTTTTCCCTGCTGGCAGTCCTTCCTTCCATTCGGCTTGGACTCATCGACACTGCTGATCTTACTGTATCCGGTGATGGCACGGCTGTTGTTTCCCATGTTTTCCCTTACGGCAGGCATCTTACTTCCTGCTGCTCTTCCTGCTGTTTCCGCAGCACCTGTGGCCGACACTATTCTGCCTCAGATGCCGGGTGGGGATGGGACAGTGCCAAAAAAGTATGGTTTTTCGGTCATACCCTGTACCTGCTTTCTTACAGAAATGACAAGGAAAAAGCAGAGCTTCCGCTTATGTTTAAGTTTACGCAGGCCAGCCGCCATGGCAGTCTGAACTTCCTATATACCATGGATGATTTCGGGCGTCATTCCTTTGGCCTTTCTCCGAAAAACATCTGTCTGGACTCTGCCCATGACAATCTCCCAACTTATGAACTGCTGGAGCATTGGGGCATCAATGCCTTCATTGATATCAACGGGCGCACAAAATCTTCAGAAAATGCACCGGTTGACATTACTTTCGACAAACAAGGGCATCCTTTATGCCGGGCTGGGTATAAAATGTGCTCCTAGGGAAACGATCCGATCAAACAGGCTCATAAATATCGCTGCCCGCTGAAATGCGGCCGGATCACTTCCTGTCCCCATGAAAAGGAATGCTCCAAAGGCAGCTATGGCAGGACAGTTTACATTAAGCACCATTCCGATCTCCGTTTTCATCCCCTGCGTCCCAAGGGATTCTGTCTTATATAAAGAAACCTATAGTAAACGTACCGCCAGTGAACGGGTGAATGACAGGGTTCTCAATGATTACTGCCTGCAGCACCTGAAAATCCGTGGGAAGGATCATTTCTCTTTTTGGACGATGCTAATCGGTATCTGTATTCATTTGGACACCAGATATAAAACCGGATGTTTAAACTAAACAATTCCGTCTGTACCTTTGTATTTTTCAGCGTGCCAGAACCATTTTGGGGCAGGCAACTTTGCTATGCTCTTTTTTCTATCCGCCAGATTCTTTGTCTCTGATCCCCATATTATTTCTCCTTCTGGAATCGAATATGTGTCGGTTCTTCTTACGTTTACTCTTATTCTATTGAGTTTCCGAGACTATACTTGAAGTTATTTTATCAGCTGTGGAGATGAATGGGTAGATACGGATGATTACCTACTTACGAATGAAATCCTGGAAGTTGGCTTAAATTACCACTATATCCAGTTTTTATATAGTTTTCTGCAATAACCTCATATTCATTTATATCAACAAGAACAACAGATATTGGCATATAAAGTGAATGGGCAACATCATAAGATAGGAGATATCAATGCGCACTGAAAAAGATGAAATATTACGTGAGATTTTGAAAAGATGGTGAATATAGATGGGAAAGGCAGACAAGATGGTGGAGCGGAACAAGAAGGTGAGTCGGGAAAAGGCAGAAAGTGTCTGTAAAGAAATTGAGCGGATGTTGGCTAATAAAGAGCGGGATTTCTCCCTAGGAACTGATGAGAAGAACAGGAGTCTCTCGGGGATTTTTATACAAGAATCCTGTGGTATCAGAGCGAATGAGTCAGGCACGGATCCGCCAGATGGACGGGCAGTTTATTCCTGTTCAAAAAACCATTTTGGATAGTGTGATGTAAGAACTCTTGAATTGCAAAAGGAGCAGCTCAGAAAGAAAAATGAGGAAGTGGAGGCTTTGCAGAAAGAGTGTAAAAAATTGAGGGAAGCACTCGGAAAGAGGTCTCTAAAATCACTTTTATAGGGGGTATATAATGGATAATGACAGTATTATTCGCGATAAATATGGTCATAGTAAATCCGTTCAAACTCTTCAGCCCAAGACAGCAAAAGATTTGATGGAAACAGAAATTGTAAAACCGGATGAAATTGTAAAAGGGTTACTTCCCGTTGGGGCCTCTATATTGGCGGGAGAGCCAAAATGTGGGAAAAGCTTTATTGTAATGCAGATGATTTTGGCGGTTGCCAGCGGCATGCCATTCTTAGGGATGGGAACTCAAAAATGCAGGGGGTTATATTGTGATCTGGAATCGCCGAACTGGCTGCATCAGCAGAGGTTGGAGCTTCTATGCAATGATGAGTCATCTTTAGACAATATTGATATTATTACACAGAGTGACAGAGACGTAATAGGAACATTAGGTGAGGAATTCGAAGATCAATTGCTTTCCTATTTGGAGTCCCATATGGATTGTAAACTAATTGTGATCGATACTCTGGGCGAGATTATGACAAGCAAGACTGTTGATGAGATAGGAAATGGAGGGCAATATGCGAAGGAGAAAGAAGCCTATGATCGTTTGATTGCCCTGGCTAGAAATAGGCAGATTGCCATTGTGGTAATTGACCATACAACAAAAACTGTAGCAGGTAAAGATGTATTCTGTTCAATTCGTGGTACATATGCGACTTCCGGAAGCTATGATACGTTGATGGTATTAAGCGTACCAAAGCAGGAAGATTCTGGAGTACGGGTAAGGCGTCTTTCGGTTAAAGGTAAGGCAGTGGCAGAACAGGAAATATGTATAGTACTGAATGAGAATTGGGAGATTAAAGAAGTCTCGACTTCACTGCAGTATGAACAGTCCAAGAAAGAAAAGATATACAAATCGTGTGACCTTTCAAAATATCTTAAAATGATTCTCGGTGGGGAAAGGCAGATACAGGGAAGTGCTTCCGATATTTTAGAGATTCTTAGGGGATACGGCTATATGGAGGATATTACGCCAGATGCGCTGGCAGGGATTTCGCTTCTATACAAAAGAAACAGGGGATAAGGCTTGAAAATACGAGGGATCCATTAAAATAGAAAAATGTGAAAAAATTCTTTTTTAGAATGCATAACTACACAAAAATGGCACCTTTTCTAGTATAATTATAATATACAACAAACCCTAGAAAGAAGGTGCCATTAATGAAAAGAAATTAGAGTTAAAGAAACTCCTTATCTATGCTAAAAGTGTATATTATATTCCAGAAAAAATCAAGGAGTTAACCGATAAAAGGGTAGTGTAAAAAACTTTGTGGCTTTGGTAAAAAATGGCTCCTTTTTGGTAAG
>CALIZJ010000158.1 GCA_938028845.1 uncultured Blautia sp. | reverse complement strand
CAGGTGCTGGGACTGATCTTTAAGATCCAGGAAAAGAAATCTTCCGGAGAAAAAGGAGCAGAAACCATTCCCGGACTGGATATGTATGCGGACGATTCTATTATTGATTTGTAGAAGGGAAAATGTCTATGAGTAATGTGTATATGATGGCAACGATCACAGACAGAAAACAGGCGCCGGATTTTCTGGAGTTTTATAAAGAAAATCAGGTGGAGGTCAGCTTCGTGGTCCTTGGCAGGGGAACTGCCAACAGTGAGATATTAGATTGCTTTGGTCTGGAAAGTGCGGAAAAAACCATGATGCTCAGCATTGTGACCGAAGAAGTATGGAAAAAACTGAAAAAAGGCATGGAGAGAGCGCTGAAGATCGATGTACCGGGAACAGGGATTTCTTTTATCGTGCCTTTAAGCAGTATTGGAGGAAAAAGAGAGCTGCTGTTTTTGACAGAAAATCAGAATTTTGAGAAAGGAGAGGAGACGATTTTGAAAGGAACAACCCATGAGGTCCTTATTGTAATCGCAAACCAGGGATACAGCGACGTGGTAATGGATGCGGCTAGAGAGGCAGGGGCTGCAGGAGGAACCTCTCTCCATGCAAAAGGCGTAGGTATGAAGCGTGCGGAAAAGTTTCTGGGCGTATCCCTGGTTTCGGATAAAGAGATCATTATGATCGTGACAAAAACCGAGGAGAAAAATGGCATCATGAAAGCGGTAATGAAAGAGGCTGGAATAAACAGCAAGGCCCAGGCCATTGTTTTCTCTTTGCCTGTGACGAGCACGGCAGGTTTGCGTCTGATAGAGGACAACGATAACGAATTTGATGCGGAGGTGTGAGATAAGGCAGGAAAGAATCTTCTGCTCTGTTTAAAATTGCTGGAGAAAAAGCTCTGTGTGGAAAGAATCTTCATAGAGCTTTTTTGTATTTATAAATTTATTTGCAAATACTATATGCATAGTTTACATTTCTTAGGGTACAGACAAAAGAGGAGAATTTACAAAAACCTTACTTCTCTTTCACAATAAGGCGCTTTGACAGAAGAGGGAAAAGATTTATAATTAAAAGCATGCGAAAAAACAAACAGGAGAGCGTAGAAGAGAATGGAGAAAAAACAAAGTATCACATATAAAGAAATCAGAGAAAATGAAGAGATCAATGCATTGATCGAAAAAGGAAATAAAGTTTTGGATGTTCTGGGGTATACGGAACATTCCAGAAAACATGCAGCGAAGGTGGCAAAAGAGGCGGCAAGTATTTTAAAGAGTATTGGCTGTGACAAACATACCATAGAGCTGGCAAAGATAGCCGGATATATGCATGATATCGGAAACTGTATTAACCGTCATGACCATGCCCACAGCGGCGCGATCTTATCTTATCAGATCCTGAAAGAGCTGGGGATGCCTATTGAGGATGCGGCTGTGATTGCAGCGGCGGTAGGAAATCATGATGAAAAGACCGGCACAGCCCAGGACGAGGTTTCGGCGGCGCTGATCCTGGCAGACAAGACGGATGTCCGCCGAAACCGGGTGAGAAATAAAGTAAAGGCAAGCTTTGATAAGCACGACAGAGTAAATTATGCAGTGCTTTCCTCAAGCCTGGAGATCAATAAAGAGAAAAAAACCATTCAGATGACTATGGAGCTGGATGATACCATGTGTACGGTCATTGATTATTTCGAGATTTTTCTGGACCGGATGCTCATGTGCAGAAGGGCAGCAGAGGTGCTTGGATATAAGTTTAAGCTTTTGGCCAATGGAAGCAAACTTTGCTGAGAAAAAGAGGTTTTAAAAGTATAAAATTTAACTTTATAGCCGGAAGATTTCTATGAACGAAAATCTTCCGGCTTTTTGGTTGTTTATATTCGGGTGAATTCTTTTCGGAAAAAAGTCACTATATTGGGCATATAGGTGTTTTATTATATAAAGGAGATTAATTCGGGAAGCGAACTCCCCAATCAGCCTGGATGACATAGGGAATATCTTAGAAAGAGGAAAAAATGAATGGTGAGCACATAGAAAAAATTTTTAAGCAATACAGTGCTGTATTGTATAAGGTATCCAGCGTAATGCTGGGAAACGCAGCAGATGCCAGTGATGCGGTACAGGAAACTTTTTTAAAGTATATGACGGCAAATAAGAAATTTCAAACAAACGAACATGAGAAAGCCTGGCTGATCAGGGTAAATATCAACATTTGTAAAAATATGCTGCGTTTTCATAGGAGGCATCCCGCCGAGGCATATGAGAGCCTTGCGGCGTCGCCCCATAGTCTGGAAGAAAACAGGATCATGGACATCTTAATGGCATTAAGAAGCAAAGAAAAGGAGGTGCTTATTTTGCATTATATTGAAGGATATTCCTGCAGAGAAATAGGACAAATATTGAAAATTTCTGAGAATGCAGTAAAGAAACGGTTAGAGAGAGCGAGAAATAGTTTTAAAAAGCAATACGAGGAGGCGGAAAAAAATGATTTTTGATCGCATGTCAGGCCTTGCCGATGATATTAAAATGGATGAAAAGGAATATAAGGAAATTTACGCACAGTGCCGGAGAAAGTACCAGTACAGAGTGAGACAACAAAAAGTAAAAAGAAGCGGCGCCGTGAGCGTTTTGCTGATTTTGCTGGCCGTAGGCATATGGATGATTACGGCTGATATGAATCAGACTGTAGTTTATGCTACAGGACAGAATGGGCGTGTGCAGCTGAAAGAAGGGGAAAAAGTTGAATTAAAAGAAGAGATGACACCTCTTGGCAGAGGATATTCCTTTGAAATCCATCTGGGAAATGGGGATTGGTATGAGGTTATAGAAGGAACGGAGAATCAGAATGCTATGAATATCTTCAGCAACGGCGATACCGTGTATTGGATCCCGGATGGGATATCCCCTGACAGAATAAAGACAGAAGAAGGAACGGAAATCCAGATGGATAAGGCGGATCGATCCGTTTTAAGGATCCGCGTGTACCATGAAGAAGAAGCGGAAGATATCCTGCTGATTTTGGAACGAGAAGAACAGGAAGCTTTTGTTGAATTGACAAAGGGGCAGGAGGAATCATTTGTCCGATCTGAAGTAAGTACAGAAAAAGTGCTGGAGACAGCAGAAAGAAAAGAATATGGAAATAGTGAAGATGAGCCGCTTGCAAATCTGCAGGTCATTGCGGAAAAGGAAGAAATCGAAAAAATTATATCTGAAAAAACAGAGATCAAACAGTATCTGGAACAGAATGAACCTTTCGCAGATTTTGAGGTGATAACAGATGAAGCAATATTAAAAAACATTTGGTCAGAAAATCCATCTGTAAAAGAATTAATGGATCAGAATCCGGAATACAAGGCTGCATATGTAAAAAACAATAAGGTAAACTTGCGAAAGGAGCCGTCCTTAAAAGCTGCTGTTAAGCAAAATATATCTGCAGGCGACTGGGTTATCTTGAATCAAAAGTATTCAGTAAATGAGAAGTTTTTATGGTGGGAAGCGGAAACCGCATCAGGATCGAAAGGCTGGATCGCAAATGATTACCGTTATCTTATAGCCGCAGAAAATTTGAATGATTCACAGACAGAGGTTGATTTCGAAACATTAAAATTTACCTATGATAAGGATGATAAGGAACCGGAAGCGCAAGCCATTTCCCAGGAAATAAAATCCGGCGATATAGAAAAGAAAAAATTGGAAGATGGAGTCTATCGTACATACTCCCTGGGAAAAACATTTTCTGAGGGTACAATTTTAAAACTCAGCGCATCCTTACTATCCCGATCCGTGGAAACGCCTTTAAAAACCGTTATATATTTTAATGGCAGCCTGTATAAAATAATAGATTTTTCCGAAAAAGACCAGGAGGCTGTGCTTGAAGAAAGCGGGAATTACTGGATCATTGTCCTGGACGATGAAAATAATTATACGGATATAACAAATGAAATAGATTATTTCGTGCCAGGCAGAGAGGAGAACGTTGTATATCTGGAACAGGGAATGGTCTGGATGTGACGTGTTGTTTACTTTCACACTAATATCACTTATAATATTAGTGCGAAAGGAAGTGAAACCATGAGCCAATTTGAAGATCTGAACCATTGCAAAAATTGTAAATCCAGAAATTTCCAAAGAGGTGGCACAAATGAATATAGGATTATGATTGTTGATGATGAACCAGATATTTTAGACCTGCTGGAAAAGGCATTAGCGATAGAAGGTTTCCATAACATTCTGAAAGTTGATAATGGAATTGATGCTGTAAGTACGTGTAAAGAAGTAAATCCAGATGTCATTATTTTGGATGTAATGCTGCCGGATATTGACGGCTATGAGGTGTGCAAACGGATCAGGCAGTTCTCCCATTGTCCAATCCTGTTCCTTTCATCAAAAAATGACGAAGTAGACAAAATTCTTGGGCTGGCCCTAGGCGGTGATGATTATGTTACAAAGCCTTTTAGCCCGAAAGAAGTCGCTTTCCGGGTGAAAGCCCAACTGCGGCGGGCAGAATACAGGCAGAGCACAGATCAGCCCCATGCGATTACCATCGGAGAGCTAACGATTGATCCTGATGGCTGCCGTGTTTCTAAAAACGGAAAAGACTTAGGTCTGACCGCAAAGGAATTTGAGATTTTGTATGATCTGGCGCAGAACAGGGGCCGTGTTATCAGCCGGGAACGTTTATATGAAAGAATTTGGGGTGAGGACAGTCTTGGATGTGATAACACTATGATGGTGCATATCCGGCACCTTCGGGAAAAGGTTGAGGATAATCCGGCGATTCCGAGATACATTATCACAAGGAAAGGCTTAGGCTATAAGCTGGTGAATCCTTATGAAAGATAGATGGAATTTAAATCCGTTTTTTAGGCTATTTGCATTGTTCCTTCTTCTGGTAATTTTGTTTATTGCCGCTGGGATAGGATTATTCTATTTCTTCTTCTCTATTCCGGAACCTGAGGGATTGAGTTTGGCTACCTGGCCGAATCGCTTTACCGACAATTTTTCGATATGGATGGAAAACGATAGGGGAACACTCCGGATAGAGGAAATGGGATTGGAACGTCTGGACGAGTATGGCCTGTGGCTGCAGGTTATTGATGAATCAGGGCAGGAAGTATTTTCTCATAATAAACCGGAGGATTTTCCTGCAAGTTATACTGCATCTGAATTGCTGGCTTTCAGCACAAGCGCCTATGCAGACGGATATACAATTTTTGTCAGCAGCTTTGAGAAAACCGGTCAGACATGGAATTATCTGATTGGTTTTCCCTATGCTATCGGAAAATCTGTACTATACTATAACGGTGAAACCGTAAGCCGCCTTTCTCCTGTATTTCGTCTGCTGATATTTTCCGTATTCTTTGCAGGGGCTGCACTGTTTCTAATTTACGGCTTTTGGCTCACACGGCAGATGGGAAAAATAACGAGGGGAATTGGAAACATTTCACTTCGAACCTATCAGCCAATCCCGGAAAAAGGCCTATTCAACAGCGTCTATGCGGCGCTGAATAAAATGGACAGAGAAATTCGGCATAGCGATCAGCTCATGGAGGAAACAGAGCGTGTGCGGCGGGAATGGATCACGAACATAACTCACGACCTGAAAACCCCTCTTTCTCCTGTCAAGGGTTATTCTGAACTGCTTGCAGATGGCCCCGCAGTTGACAACCAGACAGTTCAAGAATACGGTTCCATCATTTTGAAAAATG
>CALIZJ010000157.1 GCA_938028845.1 uncultured Blautia sp. | reverse complement strand
GGATTTACCTGTCTTGGATTTTCCCGTTTAGGTGGAAACGCCTGTTTTTCAGCGTTTACAGGCTTTTCATGGATGGTATATTCAATATCTCCGAGTTGCCCGTTCTCATAGCGGAGGCGCTGCCTGGTGAGATACCCGTGCCGCTCCAGCTCCTTCAGGGCGGTAGTGATCGAATCCACACCGTCCTTACAGATATGGGCGAGCCCCTTTGTGGTATAGTCCCAATCTTCCGGCAGCGACAGCATGAGGGAGAGAAGCCCCTTTGCCTTTAAGGACAGTTCCGTATTGCGCAGATGGTGGTTGCACATGATCGTGAAGTCCTTCGTTTTTTCTACCCGGAATACAGCCATTTCACAGCCTCCTTTCTCCGGTTATTTCCGTTACAAGGCACGGTCCCTGCGGTCATAGTGGAGATGCCCGCCTGAGACCTTTGCATGGTTTTTCAGTTTGACCTCGCCCCGTTCCTGGCTGTCTAAGAATTTCTGATAGCCGGCATCCGTAAGGAACAGGCGCATCTTATCGCCCTTGTCACCCACAGGGGAATCATACGACAGCACATCAAAGACGATCATGTGACGTACCTCCGGGTCGAAGCGTTCCAGCGCCATGATGTCGTGCCCCTTCAATTTCTCTGCGCCGGATTGCTGCCTGGCCTCGGCAATCTTTTCCCCAATCGTCCGGGGCGGGTAAGGCAGACGGTAATTCTTTTGAATATCCCGCACGATGTCCATGCACTCGGCATCCGTCAGAACGCGCAGCTTTGCCATCAGATTTTCCGCTGCCTTCTGTTGTTCGGGATTCTTTGTGTACCTGGCAGTCATGTAAAGCTCGTTCAGGACTTTGGATTGATAGTCACCCTCAACCTGAAACAGCAGCCGTTTTTCCATTTCATTTAATTCCATGTGAATCTCCTTTCTCCTGAAAATGGGTATAATAAAACGCCATAGGGTTTTGGTAGCCTATGACGTAAAAAATCATATTCAATTATCTGCTAATAAGAGATGTTTAACAGAACAGCCACCATTAGGGCGGTTGACACAAAGGTAAAAAGTGCATTATAATCGGCACATGGGATTTGCTAATTTCTTGCTAATTGGACGATACAGAATTAGCAAAAAACACGTTGTACGAACAGGCACTCCATGATGAGTGGAACGCCCCAAAAAGCCCGTGGTTTCAAGGTTTTCAGCGTATTGGAAGTCACGCATCCGTATGACGTACAAGGCGGTATGCCATACTCCTAAGCACTAGTTGTGAGTTCGATTCTCGCAGGGAACGCTAAAAGCAGCGCTTTTCATGAAAAATGAAAGGCGCTGTTTTTTAGTCTCTTTTAGTTCCTATTTTATTGGAATATAAATCTTTACCTGATTATCCGGGTCATCAAATGATCGCACCTCGCGCTCATATACTTCAAAGTCCTCCCGGTTATCCAGTTCTTCCTTCGTTATTTGCAGCCATGTGCCATAGATATACTGATACGTTTTAAAAAGATTCAGAAAGGTGCCTCTATGAGTGAAAACGGCGTACTTGCCTCCACTTAGAATCTTGCCGGTCAGTGGATATGGAAGATCATCAAAATGATCTACCTGGCTGCCTATGATAACTGAAAATGATATATTTCCATCTTTCGTGTAGGTAGTCTGCTTCGTCTCGCAGATGCTATAGCCCGCACCCGCCGTCTTTAAATATTTCTTATGAAAACGGAGATATTCCTCCCATAGTTCTGGAATCTCGTTATCAAAGAGTGATACGGTTCCACGGATACCAGCTATTTTTTGTTCCTCCGCAATAAGAATTTCAGGAGAATGAGATATATTGTTGGCGATATGAGCAACATCCTCAGGCTCCAGTTTTTTCTTAGCGCTGGTTACCAAATCAAGACCTGCTTTTCGATAGCCTGCCGGGCTGCATCCAAATGCCGTCTTAAAAGCCCTGCTGAAGGCTTCTGGTGATTTAAATCCACAATCAAGCGCGATGTCAATAATCCTCTGATCGGAATAGATCAGTTTTTCTGACGCGTTGTAAAGTCTGCGTCGATTGATATAGTGGCCAACAGATTCGCCTAATACAGAAGCAAACAGACGCGTCATGTGGTAGTATGAATAGCCGGTCTCTCTTGACACGTCGCTCAGGCCAATATTTTCATTCAAATGTGCCTCAATGTATTCAATTGCTTTTTCCAAAGGGGTTGATTGTTTCAAGCAAGCACCTCCTGACATAAGTCTCATTATAGCATAGAATCCGTGAAGAAACCGCAAAAAGTATCATGTACGCCTTCCATAGATTCTGTAAAATGATACTATGCATCTAATCATAATAGAAAGTAAAAGGAGTATATGAAAATGGCAGATATCATTGTTCATGGTCTTACGCAAAATAATCTGAAGCATGTCACATTTAGAATTCCAAAGGAGAAAATCACGGTGTTTACCGGAGTCTCAGGTTCCGGCAAGTCTAGTATCGTCTTTGACACCATTGCCGCTGAAGCACAGCGGCAGATGAATGCAACCTATCCGGCATTTGTACGGTCCAGACTTCCAAAATATCCCAAACCGGCAGTGGAGCGCATTGATAATCTAACGGCGACTGTCGTGGTGGACCAGACTCCTCTGGGAGGGAATGCACGATCGACGGTGGGTACCATCAGTGGACTGTATTCCAGCTTGCGGCTGCTATTTTCCAGAATTGGGCGACCCTATGTAGGCACAGCATCCTATTTTTCCTTTAACGACCCCAATGGGATGTGCAAGACATGTTCCGGGCTAGGAAAGATAACAAAAGTTGATATAGAAGCAATCTTAGACCTGGATAAATCCTGGAACGAGGGCTGCGTGAAGGATTCCCTGTACCGGCCTGGCTCCTGGTATTGGAAGCAGTATGCCCAGTCCGGACTGTTTGATCTGGACAAGCCGATTAAAGAGTATACGCAAGAAGAATATAGCCTCCTTCTCTATGGCGCCCGCGATGGCAGTAAAGAGCCGGAGAATCCGAAAGTGACCGGCCTGTACCATAAGTACGCGAAGACTCTTCTGAACCGGGATATCAGTAGCAAGAGCAGGCACACCAAAGAAAAGTCGCAGAATCTGATTGTGGAAATGGAATGTAACGAATGCCACGGACAGCGGCTGAACAAAGCGTCTTTAGCCTGTAAAATAAACGGATATACTATCGCAGATATGTGCCAGATGGAGCTGACGCTGCTTCGGGAGGTCCTGTCGCAGATTACGGATAAGACGGTAGAGGTAGTGGTGCAGACGATCATAGAAGGGCTGGACAGAATGATTGAGATAGGCTTGCCTTACCTTCACCTGAACCGGGAGACACCTTCTCTGTCCGGCGGTGAGGCACAGCGGCTGAAACTGGTCCGGTACATGGGAAGCAGTCTGACCGGGATGACCTATATCTTTGACGAGCCAAGCGCTGGGATGCATCCCCGGGATGTCTACCGTATGAATAACCTGCTTAAGAAACTTCGGGACAAGGGGAATACCGTTCTTGTAGTCGAGCATGACAAGGATGTGATCTCGATTGCGGATCATGTAATCGACGTGGGGCCTCAGGCAGGGCAAAATGGAGGACAGATTGTTTTTGCGGGTAATTATCAGGAACTGCTTACGGCAGATACCCTGACAGGGAGAGCAATGCTAAAAACCATGCCGGTCAAACAGAAGCCTCGCAGGAGCGTGGGAAGCCTGCCGGTAAGGGATGCCTGTCTCCATAATTTGAAACATGTAGATATAGACATACCGCTGGGAATTATGACCGTTGTGACAGGAGTTGCCGGATCAGGAAAGAGTACCCTCATCTCCCAGGTATTTGCAAACCAGTATGAAGATGATATTGTAATGGTGGATCAGGGACCTATCACGGCAACGAGCCGCTCTACTCCGGCCTCTTATCTGGGATTTTTTGATGAGATACGCAGGATTATGGCGCGGGAGAACGGCATGCCGGACAGCCTGTTCAGCTTCAATTCTGCCGGCGCCTGCCCGGTTTGCGGTGGCAAAGGGGTTATCGTTACCGAACTTGCCTTTATGGATCCAATCGTAACGGAATGTGAGGCCTGTGGAGGGATGCGGTATAATAAGGAGGCGCTTGCCTGTACCTATAAGGAAAAGGATATCGTCGAATTGCTG
>CALIZJ010000156.1 GCA_938028845.1 uncultured Blautia sp. | reverse complement strand
ATCGACTTTTCTGATGACAAAGCCATCATGGTAAACAATGCAGACTGGCTGCTGGATCTGAATTATGTGGAACTTTTAAGAGAAGTAGGACCTCATTTTTCCGTAAACCGTATGCTTACCGCTGAGTGTTATAAGCAGCGCATGGAAAGAGGACTGAGCTTTTTAGAGTTTAACTATATGATCATGCAGAGCTACGATTTTTATATGCTGTACCAGAAATACGGCTGCACTATGCAGTTCGGCGGAGATGACCAGTGGAGCAACATGCTGGGCGGCACAGAGCTGATCCGCCGTAAGCTGGGCCAGGACGCTTATGCCATGACCATTACCCTTTTGTTAAACTCCGAAGGGAAGAAGATGGGAAAGACCCAGGCAGGAGCTGTATGGCTGGATCCCAATAAGACCTCTCCTTTTGATTTTTATCAGTATTGGAGAAACGTGGACGATGCAGACGTTATTAAATGTATGCGTCTTCTTACCTTCCTGCCTCTTGAGGAGATCGAAGAGATGGCAAAATGGGAGGGCAGCCAGTTAAATAAGGCAAAAGAAATCCTTGCTTATGAGCTGACGAATCTGGTACATGGAGAGGAAGAGGCGAAAAAAGCCCAGGAGGGAGCAAGAGCACTCTTTGGAGGCGGCGCAGATACGGCGAATATGCCTACGGCAGAGCTTTCCGACGAAGATCTTACAGACGGAGAAGTGGATCTTATCACGCTGCTTGTAAAGACCGGGCTTGTTCCTACCCGTTCTGAAGGACGCCGTGCCATCGAACAGGGCGGTGTTTCCATTGACGGGGAAAAGGTGACGGATATCCGGCACATGGTTTCTAAAGACAGCCTTGAGGGAGACGGTATTGTTTTAAAACGAGGTAAAAAGAAATTTTATAAGGTATGTGTAAAATAAAAGACACTAGGAGGAGATTTCAATGAAAAAATACGGAGTGAACGAGCTTCGCCAGATGTTTCTGGACTTTATGGAAAGTAAAGGACATCTTATTATGAAGAGCTTTTCTCTGGTTCCCCAGGGAGATAAAAGCCTTCTTCTGATCAATGCGGGTATGGCGCCCTTAAAGCCATATTTTACCGGTGCGGAAATTCCGCCCCGCAAGCGTGTGGCTACCTGCCAGAAATGTATTCGTACCGGCGATATTGAAAATGTAGGAAAAACCGCGCGCCATGGTACTTTCTTTGAAATGCTGGGCAATTTCTCCTTTGGAGACTATTTTAAGAAAGAAGCTTTAAAATGGTCCTGGGAATTTCTTACAGAGGTAGTAGGGCTTGATCCGGACCGTTTGTATCCGTCCGTATATTTAGATGACGATGAAGCTTTTGAAATCTGGAATAAAGAAATCGGCATACCTGCAGAACGTATCTTCCGTTTTGGAAAAGAAGATAATTTCTGGGAGCATGGAGCTGGTCCCTGCGGTCCCTGTTCAGAAATCTATTATGACCGCGGTGAAAAATACGGATGCGGAAAAGAAGGCTGTACCGTGGGCTGCGACTGCGACCGTTACATGGAAGTGTGGAACGATGTATTCACCCAGTTTGAAAACGATGGAAATGGAAACTATACGGAGCTGAGCCAGAAGAACATAGATACAGGAATGGGTCTGGAGCGTCTTGCAGTAGTGGTACAGGATGTGGATTCCATTTTCGATGTGGATACCATCTGTGCCCTTCGTAACCTTGTCTGTGAGGTGGCTGGAAAAGAATACGGAAAGGTTTACAAAGACGATGTTTCCATCCGTCTCATTACAGACCATATCCGTTCTGCGACCTTTATGATCTCTGATGGGATCATGCCTACAAATGAAGGAAGAGGCTATGTGCTCCGCCGTTTGATCCGCCGGGCTGCCCGCCATGGCAGGCTTTTAGGCATCCAGGGAACCTTCCTTGCCAAGCTTTCCGCGATGGTGATCCAGGGAAGCAAGGATGGATATCCGGAGCTGGAAGAAAAGAAGGAATTTATCTTTAAGGTTCTGACTAATGAGGAGAACCAGTTTAATAAGACCATTGACCAGGGACTTCGTATTCTTTCAGACATGGAAGACGCGATGAAGGAAAAAGGAGAGAAAATCCTTTCCGGAGACGATGCCTTTAAACTTTATGATACTTATGGATTCCCGCTGGATCTTACCAAAGAGATTCTGGAGGAAAAAGGATACGGTATCGACGAAGAAGGCTTTAAAAAGGCTATGGACGAACAGCGTACCAAAGCAAGAGAAGCCAGGGAAGTAACCAACTACATGGGCGCGGACGCTACCGTTTACGATGAGATCGATCTTAATGTAACTTCAGAGTTCGTAGGTTATGACCGTCTCTCCTGTACATCTAAGATAAGCGTGCTTACCACAGAGACTGAGATCGTAAACGCACTGATGGAAGGACAGAAAGGCACCATTATCGTAGAGAAGACACCTTTTTATGCCACCATGGGCGGTCAGGAAGGTGATTCCGGCGTGATCCGGTCAGAAAACGGAACCTTTATCGTGGAGACGACCATTAAACTGCGCGGAGGCAAATTCGGCCATGTGGGACATATGGAATCCGGTATGCTTTCCCTTGGAGAAGAGGCAGAGCTGCAGGTGGATGAGACAAGCCGCCGGGATACAGAGAAAAACCATAGCGCTACCCATCTTCTGCAGAAAGCATTAAAGACCGTGCTCGGTTCTCATGTAGAGCAGAAGGGGTCTCTTGTCACACCGGACAGACTGCGTTTCGACTTCGCTCACTTCCAGGCAATGACCAGAGAAGAGATCGATCAGGTGGAAACTCTTGTAAACCAGCAGATCCAGGCAGGACTTTCTGTATGTACAGAGGTAATGGATATTGAGGATGCAAAAAAATCCGGAGCAATGGCGCTTTTTGGTGAGAAGTACGATCAGAAAGTACGTGTGGTATCCATGGGCGAGTTCTCCAAAGAACTCTGCGGCGGTACCCATGTGGCAAACACCAGCTCCATCATGCTCTTTAAGATCTTATCAGAATCCGGTATTTCCGCAGGCGTCCGCCGTATAGAGGCGCTTACCGGAAACGGAGTACTGGAATATTACAGAAAGCAGGAAGAAGCCCTTCATGAAGCTGCCAAGGCATTAAAGGCAAGTCCTTCTGAGATCCTGGATAAGATTTCCCATCTGCAGGGTGAAATAAAGGCGCTTCAGAGTGAAAATGAATCCTTAAAGAGTAAGCTTGCCAAGGATGCCCTTGGCGATGTGACAAATAAGGTTGTAGAAGTAAAAGGCGTGAAGCTTCTTGCTGCCTGTGTGGAAGGCGTAGATATGAACGGTCTTCGTGATCTTGGAGACCAGCTTAAGGAAAAAATCGGCGAGGGCGTAGTGGTTCTTGCTGCTGTAAACGAAGGAAAGGTAAACCTTCTTGCTATGGTTACAGACGAGGCTCAGAAAGCAGGCGCTCATGCAGGAAACCTTATTAAAGCTGCGGCAGCCATTGTAGGCGGAGGCGGAGGCGGACGCCCGAACATGGCACAGGCCGGAGGAAAGAAACCGGAGAAGGCGGCAGAGGCAATGGAAGCAGTAGCCGGCATCCTGGAATCCCAGTTAAACTGACGGGCAATGAAATTTTTTGCAAAATTACCCAAAAGCTGTTGACGAATGTCAAGGCTATGATATATAATATTCCATGTGCAAGAAAAATACCCAGACAGTTGTATTTTAGCACAATCTACAACTGGAGGG
>CALIZJ010000155.1 GCA_938028845.1 uncultured Blautia sp. | reverse complement strand
GTTTCGATAGAATTTCCACGTTTATTGTTATCCTCCACAGACAGCCGGATATACAGCGCCGTGCTGATAAACGGGGAAGCAGGCATGGCAGCCTGCGCCATAGTATGTTTCCTGCTCTTTCTCGCCATTTCAGACCACCATCCTTTCCTGTACTGGCGTAATCAGGGCGAGGGCTTTTTCATATTCGTCCTGATAATTAAATTGAATCTGCAATTCGTCTTTCCCCAGCACTGTAATCACCTGCACAAGTTGGATCACCGCCTTGCGGTCCAGTTCTTCCAGATCGGAAAAACGCCTGAAATTCTCAATCCAGCGATTCCGCTCACTCCGGTTTTCCATTACATCGGTCCGTTTTTCCTTAAGGGCGGCAACCGCCTGTTCCAGTTGGGTGATACGGGCGCTGTAACTGCTTTTGTTATAAAGGAACTCCGCCTTGTCCAGAAAGCCGTTTACCATGCTCTCATACAGTTTCATCTTATATTGACGAATCTGCTCCAACTGCTGCTCATTCTGGGCGATCTGCCGCGAATACTCCTTGATAAGTTCACGGTTGATACGGCTCTGGTCTATGCCGGATAAGATTTCATCCAGAGAGACTACATTGGCAATAAACCCTTTCAGGCTGTCCCTCACGCACTCCATCAGCTCATGTTCCTTTACCATGACCGGATGGGCGCAGCCGTTCTTCTTTCCGGTGGGACAATAGTAATAGTGATACTCTTTGTCTTTATAGCGGTTGGTTTTACGTACCATCCGGCTTCCGCAGCAGCCGCAGACCAGTATGCCGGAAAACAGATAGACTTTATCTTTTTGGGGAGATGTACGGGTGTCCAGGTTGCGAATCCTTTGCACCAGGTCAAAATCATTCCGATCAATAATGGCTTCGTGAGCATTTTCCACGCGAATCCACTCGGAGGAAGGGCGGCTCTCCATCTCTTTCAGTTTGAAGTGCTGAGAACCCTTTCGACCCTGAACCAGCGTGCCGGTATAAGTTTCATCCTGCAAGATCCGGGTGACGGTATTGGCCGACCAACGGCAATCCTTCCGGTCTGTATAGCCTTTCTTGGCATGGGGAAGTCCATAATACTTTTTATATGCCAGGGGAGAGAGCGTACCCAGCCGGTTCAGCTCATTTGCGATGGCGTAGGGGCTGAATCCTTCCAGGCGCATCCTGAAAATGCTCCGCACCACCTGGGCAGCATATTCGTCTACTACAAGAAGATTATGGTTATCTTCGGATTTACGATAGCCGTAAACCGGGAAAGCTCCAACGAAATCCCCATTCTTACGCTTAGTTTCCAGGGAACTTCTCGTTTTGATGGAAATATCCCGTGCGTAGGCTTCATTCATAATGTTCTTTACTGATACAGTCAGGTCATCGCCTGCGCTCTCATTGAGAGTATCAATATTGTCATTGATGGCAATAAACCTCACGCCATAGGCCGGAAAGACACGGCGCATATAGCGGCCAGTCTCAATATACTCACGGCCAAGACGGGAAAGGTCTTTGACGATGACACAGTTAATCTTTCCCTCCATGATGTCATCCATCATTTCTTTAAAAGCCGGACGGTCAAAGATAACCCCGCTGTACCCATCGTCTACCTTTTCGGAAACCAGCTCGATCTCCGGGTG
>CALIZJ010000154.1 GCA_938028845.1 uncultured Blautia sp. | reverse complement strand
AAAAGCGCCTGAGTGAGCTCCTGCCCTTTTTCCGTTAGGGAAATCAAAACATGGGCAGACCAGATGGTGGGCGAAGGATAAAGCACCACCAGGTCCTCTTTTACCGCCTCGTAATCTACAGGATTTAAAATCGCGTATTCAATGATTTGGCTTTCGTACCCGGCGGCAATGGGGGTGGCTCCTACACCCATTTTTAAGAACTGGCTGAACAAATCCGCAGATGAGGTTTCCATATATCCAAGCTTTCCGAATATTTCCTGAAGCTTTGGCAGAACCTGGGGCAGGTCCGCCTCTCCAGGTGTTTCTCCTCCGTTGATGATATCAGCCAGCAAGGCGGCAAACATATTTCCTGAGTTAGATTTCACCGGATCCGTCGTATCTACTGAGACCTTTCCGTACAGCTCTTCCACCCCAATATCCTTCCACTGGGTATCTTTCTGGATCAGATCCAGCAGTTTTTCCATATCTACATAATGCACCTCTCCATCTGTCCGGATCATCCCCTGCTCTGTTAAAGCTTCCAGGACGATCTGATGGGTATAAAGAACAATCGGGGTATTTAATATATTTTCACTTTGCAAAGGTTTTCCGTGAAGATCCTCATAATATTCCAAGGCAATACTGCTGGAGGGAAAAAGATAATCCCTTCCTTCCAGATCAGAGGTGACCATATCCAGAGAGCCGGCTTTCGCGTAATCTACCTTCAGGCCATACTTTTCCCTTAAAATCTTTGTCACTTCTTCGTCCTCCAGAAAGCCTATCTTTTCCCCTCCCACATATCCATTTACTTCCGCCACAGAATTTTCTCTCTGCCGAAAAAGAAAGATTCCGCCTACGATCAGCATGATTCCGATCAAGATCGCAAGCCCTGCTATCTTTTTTTTCATCTCTTCCTCCTCTGACTGCTTTCTATTTCTTTATCAAATCCGTATATCCTTCTGAGCTTAATGTCTGCTTCAGCAAATTCAGATCCGCTTCCATATCCATCAGCTCATTTTCCATTAATTTCTGAAGCTGCAGTCCAAAAGCTTCTTTTAGGATCAAAACCCCTTCACGGGTCTTTTTCATTATTTCTTCAGCCTCTTTTGTGGCCAGTTTGGTTTTTTTCAGCTCAAGATAATTTTCCAGTATATTTGCAGCGGTTTCCTGATAATAGTCGATATACCGCCGGGCTGCCATGATTTTTTCCGGATGATCCGCCAAATATTTAAGAATACTTTCCGCAGTCTCTAAAAGCTGTGTACACTGCATTTTAAGCTCTTCCTCTTTTATTTCCATCACCGCTTTTTTAAGACGGGCGAAATCCTTCTGCGCTTCCCCAAATTTTTCCCCAAGAAGCTCTCCGTTTCCTACTGAAGACAGATCCATTTTCCCTATCCGCTTTTGTGGCTTTAACAAAAGAATAAAAGCAACATAGGTTCCTGCCCCAAGGAAAATACTGAGAAATAAATGGATCCGTAATCTCACAAACAAAAGAAAAAATATCCCAAGGGCAAGTACTCCGGAGAGCACGATACTAAAGTTCTCTTCTCCCTTTTTCATCAGTTATATCCTTTCACACTTCTAAACGCCTCTGTAAGATCTTCCGTTCCGTCAAATACCCGACCTCCTGTCAGCTGTGCCAATTCTTCCAGCTGAGTGGGATCTGCATCTCCGAAGGTTATGGAAAATACAGGTACATCTTCTCCAAATACATCCCAGGCGTCCTGAAAGACTTGAAAATTCTCTGTTGACTGCCCGTCCGTCATTAAGATAACCGCAGGGGTATAATTCTCCAGATCGTACTGGGATGCGATTTCCAGGGCTTTTGCAGCCGCAATATATATGTCTGTTCCTCCCCCGATAGAAAAATCTTCTACTTTTTTGTTAAGTTCTGCCAGTGCTTCATCGGAATCGTCCCTTGCTGTTTCTACTCCTAAAATAGTATCATCAAAGAATATGACCGTATTAACCTCTCCCTCACTTGCCTGAAGAAGATTTTTCGCGGCATTTTCCTGTATCAGTATTTGGGACATAGCCTCCTTAAGCTGCTCTTCTCCTTCTCCTGACATACTTCCGGAAAAATCAAGGCAGTAAACGGTAAAAGAGGGTTTTCGAAGAGTGGTCTGGTATACGTTTAAAGCTTTCTGCAGTACCTCCCCGTCCGGCATTTGAATGGGAGACAAAATCTTTTCCGTATCGATTCCCCAGTCTTTTCTAAAAACCCCCTTATTTTCTTCTTCAATCTGATTTACACGTATCCTTCTTCCTGTAGCTTCTATTTCTTTTTGTACTTCATCTGAAAGAAGGTATTCCTGGACTTTTAAAAACGCCTCTTCTTTTTTCTCATCCTTGTGGTCTACATACCCTAACGGAGAATCGGCAATGGACAAACCATCATAGGGATAGATCACATAAAGAGGCTCTTTTCCCTCTTCCTCCAGCTGCTGGTTCGCATCAATGATAAGACATTCATAGTTTACCATAGCATCGTAATTTCCATTAAGGAACAGCTCTTTCAGCCAGTCTGAGCTCCCTGAGCTTCTTTCTACGCCGCCCAGAAGTTCCTTTATATTTTCCTGAAGAGCGGGATCATCCAGATCTTCTGCGGTCATCCCCTCCTGCTTTCCCATCAAGGCATACAAAAATCCCATGTAAGCGCTGGCCCCGGAATTCGACTGGGTGGCGCTTGTCATACAAAAGCTCATTTCTTTCTTTTCTATACTTGCCAAAATGTCTCTCACGGAAATATCTGTATCTGTAAATCCCAGCTCCATTGCCAGGCTTTCCCTGATTCCAAAAACAACGGGCGTCATGTATACAGATTCTGCATGTTTTACTAAATGCTGCTCATCTCCCATGGATATCCACATGCTGCTGGCAGGCCATACCCCGTCATAGTCCGGCGCACCGCCCTTCAGTTCTTCCATGATATCCACAGAGCCCTTATAATCCATTTCGATGGATATTCCTGTTTCTTTGGCACACGCATTTATGATCTCTTCCAATTCCTGATTTTCAGAACCGGACAGGATCCGCAAAGTATTGCCGTCCTTTCCTCCTGCTCCCAAGATTCCTCCTGCCTGCCCAGAGCCGCATCCCGTGCATGCCGCAGTTATAAAAATTCCCATACCTAGAAACAACATCTTGATTTTTCTTTTCATTTCCCAGTACATTCCTTTCTCATATATACAATATTGTCGTATATTTTAGGTTATTTCTCTATCCTGGGGTTGTAAAATGCAGGTTAAATTTAGATCAAAAAAAAGCACACAGCCGAAAAGTCTTTCTTTTCAGCCATGTGCTTTTTCTTCTCTTTTAATGTCTGGGATGCGCCTTCATATAAACATCCCGCATCTTTACCATATTCACCCCCAGATAGATCTGGGTGGTAGAGATATCCGAATGTCCCATCATCTCCTGGACACTTTTTACATCTGCACCGTTCTGCAGCATATGTACCGCAAAGGAGTGGCGCAGGGTATGGGGGGTAATATCTTTTCTTATGCCCGCCGAATCGGCATACCCCTTTAAAACCTTCCAAAATCCCTGGCGGCTCATAGCCTTCCCGGAACAATTGGTAAACAAGGCTTCCTCTTCTTTATCCTTTACAAAAGCTCCCCTGGCTTCCTCTATGTACCGGGAAAGGGCATGCCTGCTGGCGTTTCCGATAGGGATGACTCTTTCCCTGTCTCCATCGTGGCAGGTTACGTAACCATATTTAAGATTTACATCCCCGGTATGGAGGTGGATCAGCTCGCTGACCCTCATGCCTGTGGCGTAAAGCAGCTCCAGCATGGCAATATCCCGTATCCCCTTAGGCG
>CALIZJ010000153.1 GCA_938028845.1 uncultured Blautia sp. | reverse complement strand
CCAAATGGGATATCCGACAAAAATTGTATCATACTCTTCTACATTGTCAACACTTATTGTTATCTCCGGGCGGGCATTGCTGTTTAATTCTTCCTCCCCTTCTGTATTCACATCCTCATAAGGAGTAGCTCTCTGGATCTCCGCCAGTGTTCCCCCTGTATAATCCGCAATCTCCTTTGCCGCTTCCTCCGTATTTCCGGAATAGGAAAAATAGGCGATCAGGGGTTCCTCTGTCTGTGCCGGTTTCCCGGTGCTGTCTGCAAAGGTACCGCACACAGTCATAAAAACGGTCATCATCGTGGTACAAGCAACTGCCATAACACTCTTTTTTAACTTCATAATCCTCTTACATCCTTTCTTTTTCTTATTTTTATAAATCTAAACCTGAAATCCATTCGGTCACACTGCTCTGTGCATCAGGAACGCTGTTGCGGGATATGGAAAGCCCGTCCTCCACTACAACAGCATCCGGCTGCAGTTCCTCTATGGTCTGGATGGTTCCGGAAAAACCGCTTCCTCCATGGGTAGTAAACGGTATGATGGTCTTTCCGCTAAAATCATAGCTTTCCAAAAACGTATATAACGGCATGGGAAGATCTGCGTTCCAGTTAGGATAACCAAGGAAAATCGTATCATACCCATCCAGCCCCTGGATTTGAGTGGCAAGCTCCGGTCTCGCATTTTCAGAAAGTTCGTTATAGGCAAAATTTAAAAGTTCATCATGGATACCAGGGTACTCCTGAACTGTCTCAATGGCAAACAGGTCTCCCCCTGTCTCCTGCTGGATCAGCTGCGCCACATACTGGTTATTGCCAAGCACCTCTCCGTCTACTGAGATACGGCTGGCTCCCGCCACTGTATCTACCCCGTCTGTCTCCGGCACAGTAAAATATGCGATCAGGATATTGCTGCTGCCGCTTCCTGTACTTTCCGCTGTCTGGTCCTTCTGTACAGCGGAAGCGGCGTCTGTTTCCAAATCCCTTGCGGACTGAGAATCTGTACTGTCCGAAGTGTTCTCTTCCTGCCCCTGTGTGCCGGTATCCTCCGGCGTTTCCTGACTGCTCTCCTGGGTCTGGTCTGCTGCGGAAGCGGTGCTCTGCGTCTCGGCGCTGGATTGCTGGGAATCCCTCCTGCTCCCGCATGCTGCCATAGTAATGGAGGTCATGGCAAAAAGAATTAAAACTGCTGTTTTTTTCATGTCTGTCTGCTCCTCTCTTTATCTTCTTAAATTTTTTCTTTGCTTTACATTTTTGATTGTATCAACCGATTGTTACAATCGGTCAAGAGGTTTTTTACAGTTCAACTTTTTTCACAATTCCCAGCAAAAAGCCAAAAAAAGACAGCCGACTCTTTTTAGAATCCACTGTCTTTTCCTTAAAATGTCTTTATTTTTCTTCGTCCTCTAAAAGCTTCTCATAAATAGGGAAGCAGTCGAAAGTAGCAAAATAGTCTCTGGGTGTTTCCCTGCGGCGGATCATTTCAAAGCTTCCGTCCTCATGAAGGAGAATTTCCGCCGACTTCAGCTTTCCGTTGTAATTATAGCCCATGGCAAAACCGTGTGCTCCTGTGTCGTGAATGACAAGGATATCTCCCATATCTACCTTCGGAAGGTAGCGGTCAATGGCAAACTTATCGTTATTCTCACAAAGAGAGCCGGTCACATCATACATATGGTCGCAGGGCTCATTTTCTTTTCCCATGACAGTGATATGATGATATGCGCCGTACATAGCAGGGCGCATCAGGTTTACCGCGCAGGCGTCCACGCCGATATACTCCTTATGGGTATGCTTTTCATGAATCGCCTCTGTGACAAGGCAGCCATAAGGTCCCATCATAAAACGGCCAAGCTCTGTATAAATTGCAACATCTCCCATGCCAGCCGGAACCAGGATTTCTTCATACACCTTGCGTACGCCTTCTCCGATCACACGGATATCATTAGGTGTCTCTTCCGGACGGTAAGGTATACCGATCCCGCCGGAAAGGTTAATAAATTTCACATGTGCGCCGGTTTCTTTCTGAAGCTTTACAGCAAGTTCAAACATCACTTTGGCAAGCATTGGGTAATAGTCGTTGGTTACTGTATTGCTGGCAAGGAAGGCATGAATTCCAAATTCCTCCGCGCCTTTCTCCTTAAGGATACGGAAAGCCTCAAATATCTGCTCTGTGGTCATGCCATATTTGGCATCCCCAGGATTGTCCATGATATCATTGCTGATCTTAAAGACACCACCTGGATTATAACGGCAGCTTATTACCTCCGGTATTTTTCCGATTGCACGTTCCACACTCTCAATATGGGTGATGTCATCCAGATTAATGATTCCGCCAATGTCGTAAGCGTACTTAAATTCTTTTTCCGGTGTATCGTTGGAAGAAAACATAATGTCTCCTTCTTTACACCCGATGGCCTTGGCAAGCATGAGCTCTGTCATGGAAGAACAGTCGCAGCCGCAGCCATATTCCTGAAGGATCTGGATCAGGTAAGGATTCGGCGTGGCTTTCACAGCGAAGAACTCTTTAAATCCTTTATTCCAGGAAAAAGCTTCCTTTAATGCCTGGGCATTTTCCCTTATTCCCTTTTCGTCATAAAGATGAAAAGGTGTGGGATACTCCTTAATAATTTCTTGAAGCTTGCTCAGGCTTACAAATGGTGTTTTTTTCATAATTGTCTCTCCTCGTATTTCAGCTTTTATTTCGCTTCAACAATATGAAGCATATTGGTAACAGCTCCCTCGCCGGTTCTCATATTTGTAGCGGGATCGCCGGCAGTAAATACTACCAGATCGCCTTTTTTGATCAGGCGCTTTCTTCTCACCACGCTCATAGCCTGGGAAATAATATGCTCCGTAGAATCTTTTTCATATCCCTTCAAAGGATATACCCCCCAGGCAAGCTGCAGTCTGTGCTGTACCGTCTCGTTAGGTGTAATGGCGTAAATGGGAACTTCAGGACGGAAGTTTGAAATCAGCAATGCTGTCTGTCCCGCCATGGTAGGGGTTATGATCGCTTTTGCGTTCAGTTCTCTGGCCGCACGCACTGCTGCCAGGCCCACTGCACTGGAAACTCTGCTCTGTCGGTACATGTTTCTGTTTTTCGCATGTGCTTTATAATTCAAATGTGGTTCTGTAGTTTCCGCGATCTCCACCATCATCTTTAATGCAGCCAAAGGATATTTTCCTGCCGCAGTTTCTCCGGAAAGCATGATGGCATCTGTCCCGTCATAAATGGCATTTGCCACATCGGCTACTTCCGCCCTTGTGGGACGCGGATTACGGATCATGGAATCCAGCATCTGGGTAGCAGTGATAACCGGAACGTAATTTTCATTACATTTCTCGATGATTTTTTTCTGAATATGGGGAACCTCACTGGCAGGAATCTCCACGCCGAGATCACCTCTAGCCACCATAACTCCGTCTGCCGCCTGGATGATCTCGTCAATATTATCCACACCTTCTGCGTTTTCTATTTTTGCAATAATTCCGATCTGTTTTCCTCCGTTTGCATCCAAAAGCTGACGAATCTCCCGGATCACCTTAGCGTCGCGCACAAAGGAGGCCGCAATATAATCAAACTCCTGCTGTATCCCAAAAAGGATATCCTTTTTATCCTGTTCTGTAATCCCCGGCAGTTTCACCTTTACATAGGGAACGTTTACACCCTTATGTTCTCCCAATTCTCCGCCGTTTAGCACTTTACAGTGGATATCTCCATTTTTGATATCCTCAATCTCCAGCTCGATCAGACCGTCATCGATCAGGATCCTGCCGCCCTTTTTCACATCTTTATACAGGGTCTCATAGGTAATGGCAACCTTGTGCTCATCTCCTACATAGTCGCCGGTAGTTAAGGTAAACTTGTCTCCGGCATGGAGCATAACCTTCTTTCCGTCTTTTAAAAGTTTTGTGCGGATTTCCGGGCCTTTGGTATCCAAAAGCATGGCAACCGGCACATTTAACTCTTCCCTGAGATTTTTGATCATGTCCACTCTTTCCCTGTGCTCCTCATGTGTGCCATGGGAAAAATTAAATCTGGCCACATCCATCCCGGATTTTATCAGGGATTTTAAGACGCTTTTTTTGCTTGTTGCAGGTCCTAAAGTGCAGATAATTTTGGTTCTTTTCATTGACGTATCCCCCCTACTTTACATGTTCATGTGTAAATAAATGATCCTGGCAATATTCATAATTTCCCTTGCATTTTGAGCAAAAACGAAATTCCAGGTTCGGATCATCCTTCTCTGTACGTCCGCAGATAGCGCATTTGTGCTTGGTAATAGCATCTCCCGTATGCGGATTTACCCGGCTTTGAGCCATAGCCTTTTTAAAATCCTGCCGCCGTTTTACTTCTTTAGGGTTATATCTGCTGAAATCTTTCGTCCCCAGGTAAAACAGGACAAAATTCAAAAGTGATGCAACGATCGGAACCGCCATAAACCACATACCGTTCCGGATATAAGAAAGTATGTCAAATAACACAATAGCTCCGTATACTACAGCCATCCACCGCATCTTCACAGGGATCACAAACATGAGCAAAATCGACATATCCGGGTAGCTCATGGCATAAGCCAGGAAAATGGACAAGCTTATATAATATGTGGAAAACATTCCGCCTCCAAGCAGATAAGCCACTCCATTTACCACCACAACGCCTCCTGTTATGAAATATAAAAGGAAAGCAGCAATGATCGTGAAAAGGATTCCGGAGAAAATATACAGCGTATAGCGGAAAGATCCCCAGGTTCTCTCCAGCGACATTCCAATGGGATAATAGAAAAACAGGATGGAGACTAAAAACAGCAGGAAATTTCCCGTGCTTGGAGGATAGAACACCCAGGTAACCAGTCTCCAGATCTGACCTCTTAAAATCATCCGCACATCCAGGCTTAAATAGGATAAAATGCCCGGAGCCGTATAAACAAGTATATACCCGATCACATAACATGCGATGACGTACAGCGTTAGATTTCTTATCCCGTATTTTCCGTATTTGCGTTCCAGCTTATCAATAAATCGCATAAATTTTCCCTCACTATTGTTAATGATCTACGTTTAAAACAGCCTCTTTTTTGAGAGGAACACAGCCGCAATGCAGCTGAGTACAACAGAAAACAGGATGATGATCAAAAATCCCCAGGAACTCCCTGCAAAGGGCATTCCGGAAGCGTTTACATTCATCCCGTAAGCGCTGAATACGATAGTCGGGATACTCATAACAATGGTGATGATCGACAAAAATTTCATGACAATATTCAGATTATTGGATATTACAGAAGCAAAAGCATCCATGGTCCCGCTTAAGATCCCGCTGTAAATATTTGCCATTTCGATTGCCTGCTTATTTTCAATAATAACATCTTCCAAAAGCTCTGTATCCTCCGGATACTTCTTTATCGTATCAATCTTCAGCAGCTTTTCCAGAACCACTTCATTAGAGCGCAGGGACGTAGTAAAATACACCAGGGACTTCTCCAGTTCTAAAAGCTCTATCAGTTCCTCATTCCTGGTAGACTTGTGGAGTTTCTCCTCCACCTGCTCGCTCTTTTTATCAATGATACGCAGATAGCGAAGATACATGCTGGCGTTTCGATATAAGATCTGCAGGATAAAACGTGTCTTCATGTACGTAAAAAAATTCCTCACCCGGCCTTCCATAAACCTGGTCAGCACCTGTGTATCTTCCAGACATATGGTAAAGATCATTTTTTCCGTGACAATCACACCGAGAGGAATTGTTCCATACCAGTCCTTATCGTTACGTTCTTCTATCGTAGGCACATCAACAAGAATCAACGTATACGTATCTTCCACTTCGATACGGGAACGCTCTTCTTCATCCAATGGCGCCCGCAGATCATCGACCTCTATCTGAAACCGTTCTGAGATCTCAAAAATCTCCGTGGCCGTAGGATTTGTCAGTGCGATCCAGCATCCTTCCTGTGGTTCCTGAATCTCATGGATAGATCCTTCTATTGTTTTAAAAATTCTTACCACGACTTACACTCCCTTCTTGTTAATATATACCCCTAAAACTATATAAAAGGCCGCTACTCCCCCACCTTATCAATAAAAAATATCACAATCCATTATACTTAGAACCCAGTTTTTTGTCAATTCTAATGGTACGGGTTTACAAAGTTTTTACACTTCGTTATAATACTGTCAGTTGATTTTTGACATTTTTATGATAGAAAGGATTATAAAAGATTATGAGTAAATCTGTTTTTGGCAATTCTTTTACCGTAACTACCTGGGGGGAATCCCATGGAAAAGGCATCGGCGCAGTAGTGGACGGATGCCCCGCCGGGCTTCCTCTTTCCGCTGAAGATATCCAAAAATACCTGGACCGACGCCGCCCTGGACAAAGCCGGTACACCACCGCCCGTAAGGAAGGCGACCAGGTAGAGATCCTCTCCGGCGTCTTTGAAGGAAGGACCACCGGAACGCCCATCTCCCTCCTTGTGCCCAATCTGGACCAGCGTTCCAGAGATTATGGGAACATCGCTTATTCCTACCGTCCTGGCCATGCGGATTATACCTTTGACCAAAAATATGGTTTCCGTGATTACCGCGGCGGCGGCCGTTCCTCCGGACGGGAAACCATCGGCCGCGTGGCAGCAGGTGCCATCGCTTCCAAGATTCTGGAAGACTTAGGAATCCAGTTTTTAACCTACACGAAATCCATCGGCCCTGTATCCATCCAAACTATGGATCCAGACGAAATCCCAAACAATCCTTTTTATATGCCGGATGCACAGGCTGCAAAAGAAGCCGGGGAATACCTGGAACAGTGTATGGCGAACCATGACAGTGCCGGCGGGATCATAGAATGCCGGATAAACGGTGTCCCGGCAGGCTTAGGCGATCCGGTATTCGGAAAGCTGGATGCCGTGCTTGCCCAGGCAGTCATGTCCATAGGCGCTGTAAAGGCAGTGGAGATCGGCGAAGGCATTGGGGCAGCCTCCCTTAATGGTTCCACAGATAACGATGGTTTTCTTTCCAAAGACGGGGAAGTCATAAAAACCTCCAACCATGCCGGCGGCATCATGGGCGGCATCAGCGACGGAAGCGAGATTATCCTGCGTGCTGCCGTTAAGCCTACCTCCTCTATCAGCCAGCCCCAGCAGACTATTACCCAGACTCATGAAAACATTTCCCTTTTGGTAAAAGGACGCCATGACCCGGTAATCGTCCCCCGCGCCGTAGTGGTAGTGGAATCCATGTGCGCCCTCACACTTGTGGATGCTCTCTTTTCCAATATGAGCGCCCGCATGGATCATATCCGCAGCTTTTATAAAAGATGAATAAAAAAGAAGCGCCTTTTTTGGCGCTTCTCTTTTATTCTTCTATGACTTCTATATCTGTATCACTGGGTACAGGCCAGATATTGATACAGTTAGGGGTTTCTATTTTTCTTGGTTTTCCCTTCATGATCAGAAGATTCTTTTCATAATCGATGGTAAAGGTAGTAATGGTATTACTTCCATGATTTGCCACCGCAATGTGCTTGTTATCCGGGAAAATACAGATATCCTTAGGGTATTCGCCGCTGATGGGGAGGGTGAACTTCTTGGTGAGAAGGCCCGTTTCTTCATCGATCTCAAACATAGAAACCGTATCTTCTCCTGCTGTGGAGCAGAACAGGTGCTTTCCGTCAGGAGCCAGTGCCAGACCGGATGCCGCATTGTGGATAGCGTCCTTATCCCCTTCCTTTGCAAGAGTGCTGATAGACTGGAGCAGTTCAAACTCCGGAGTATTTCCGGTGCCGTTGTAACTATATACCTTAATTTCATTGCTCAGCTCAAAAAGAAGATATGCAAACCTTCCATCTGCACTGAAGCGGATGATCCGGGGACCGCTCTCTCTGGGACACCTTAAAATGTCCACAAGCTCCAGCTTATCCCGTCTCTTATTAATACGGTATATCTTTACCTGGTCAATGCCGTTATCCACTGCACATAAGTATTTATTATCCGGTGTAGGACGTACACAGTTTACATGCGGGCGGAAATTCCTCTCTGCCACACTTCCAAGACCTTTATGGAACACACCGTCCATCAGGCTTCCCAAACGTCCGTCCTTGTGGGTATGCACTACCGTCACCTTGCCGTCGTGATAACCCGCCACATATAAATATCTTCCGTCTACGTCTGTAGCAAGGAAACAGCCTCTCATACCGTCGATATCCACGCTGTTGATCCGGGTGAGATCTCCGTTTTCATCCCGCTCAAATACAGCTACTCCTTCATCTTCAATAGAATACAGGAACTTTCCATTTTTAGAGATGGCCGTATAAGAAGCATTGCTCACCTTAACCTCACTGCGCTCTGTAAGTGTTCCCTCTTCCACATTCACATCATAGACCTGGATTCCTTTGCTGCTCCCATGTGTATAGGTTCCCACATAGGCTACATATTTCTTCTTCCCCATAAGTCGTGCCTCCTAATGTCAACTATCATTTCCTATACTTTTTCGTCATCTGATAGCATTATATCATAAAGCATTCCCCGGGACAAGTTTCCAATGCCTATCCAAAGTATTTTTTCACAGCCAAAAGGGTCTGGTCAATGGCTTCCTCTGTGTGTGCCTCTGATAAGAACATAGCTTCAAACTGGGAAGGTGCCAGATGGATTCCATTTTTCAACATGTATTTAAAATAAGATGCAAAGGCATCTGTGTCTGAAGTTTTCGCAGAAGCATAGTCTGTCACTTTTTCTTTGGTAAAGAAAAGGCTTCCCAAAGACGCCGCATAATTCATAGTCAACGGCATGTCTGCTTCTTTAAGGATCTTTTTTATCCCTCCGTAAAGCCTTTCGCCTTTTTCTGCCAGATGGCCATATACCTGCGGATGTTCATAGAGGTAGCGAAGCTGGGTAAGGCCTGCGGTCATGGCGATGGGGTTTCCGCTTAAAGTTCCCGCCTGGTACACCTTTCCCACAGGAGAAACCATTTCCATAATTTCTCTTCTGCCGCCGTATGCCCCTACCGGCATACCTGCTCCGATGATCTTTCCGTAAGTCACCAGATCCGGAGTTACGCCAAAGTATTCAGCCGCGCCTCCGAATGCAAGCCGGAAACCTGTGATCACCTCATCAAAAATCAGAAGGGCGCCATTATCGTCACAGAGGGCCCTAAGTCCCGAAAGGAAGCCTTCCCCTGGCAGCACCACGCCCATATTTGCAGCCACCGGCTCTACGATGACAGCCGCCACCTCATTTTTGGCCTCTGCAAATAATGTCTCTACACTTGCAAGATCGTTGTATACAGCAGTCATGGTGTCCTGGGTACAGCCTTTGGGAACGCCTGCGCTGTCGGGCACGCCGCTGGTCATCACACCAGAGCCGGCGCTGACCAGCATAGCGTCGCTGTGTCCATGATAACATCCGGCAAACTTGATGATCTTATTTCTTCCTGTAAATCCTCTGGCAGCACGCACTGCACTCATAACCGCCTCTGTTCCGGAATTTACCATACGGATCATCTCCACATGAGGAATCCTCTCACAGATAAATTCCGCCATCTCTACCTCGATCTCTGTAGCGCAGCCAAAGCTCAAGCCATTTTCACAGGCCTTTACTACACTCTCCCTAACAGCCGGAAAGTTATGTCCCAGGATCATAGGTCCCCAGGAATCAATATAGTCAATATAGCAGTTTCCGTCCACATCATAAATATGGCAGCCGTCCGCTTTCTGTATAAACCTTGGTGTTTCTCCGATCGCTCCGTAAGCGCGCACCGGGCTGTTTACCCCGCCCGGTATTCTTTTTACCGCTCTCTCAAACAATTCCTGTGATCTAGTCATCAGCCGATTCTCCCTTCATCCATGAATCTTGCCAGTTCTTTTGCAAAATATGTTTCATAGAGCTGTGTTCCTGCCCGGAAAGCTCCCACAGCCATCTCACAGATAATTTTTTCTTCCTCGATCCATCCCATTTTGGCAGCGGCCTTTACCATGGCATACTCTCCGCTGACACTGTACGCAGCGATGGGAACATTGGTTGCATCCGCCACTTCACGGATAATGTCAAGATAAGAAAGAGCCGGCTTGATCATAATAATATCCGCTCCCTCTTCAATATCTGTAAGCGCTTCCTTCATGCCCTCCCGGCGGTTATGGTAATCCATCTGATAACTCTTTCTGTCTCCAAAGGAAGGGGCCGATCCCGCCGCATCACGGAAGGGGCCGTAAAATGCAGAAGCATATTTCACTGCATAAGACATGATGGGTGTTTCTTTGTGTCCGTTTTGGTCCAGACATTCCCGAATGGCAGCCACACGGCCGTCCATCATATCGGAAGGAGCTACCATGTCCGCACCTGCCTCTACCTGGGACAGGGCTGTTTTTGCCAAAAATTCCAGTGTTTTGTCATTGTCCACTTCATGGCCGCAGAGGATGCCGCAGTGTCCATGGGAAGTATATTCGCACATGCATACATCGGTAATATAATACAGATCAGGGAACCGTTTTTTTGCCTCCCGAAGTGCTCTCTGGATGATGCCGTCCTCTGCATATGCGCCGCTTCCCACCTCGTCTTTTTCTCCTGGGATTCCAAAAAGCATAATGCTTCCTACGCCGGCTTTCGCCACTTCTTCCAATTCATAAGGCAGCATATCAATGCTGTAGCGGTACTGTCCTTCCATAGACGGGATCTCTTCTTTGATCCCCTGTCCTTCTCTTACGAACAGCGGGTAGATCAAAGAAGACTTATCCATCCTGGTCTCCCGCACCATCCTGCGCAGCGTTTCGCTGGATCTTAACCTTCTGGGTCTTTGTATCAGTTCCATTATTTTTCACTCCTATTCAAAGAATATACTTTATTCCATCTCTTTCATTTCTTCCACAAGTTCGATCAGGCTTTCAATGGTAGCCTTCTTGGCCATCCAGGTCTTCATTCCGTACTTGTCTGCCTCCGCCTTGGTCTGTTTTCCAATGCAGGCGGCGCGCACCTTACTATAATCCAGTCCCTTGGTTCCTTCCACAAAGCCCTTTACTGTAGAAGCGCTTGTAAAGACCGCACAGCCAATGCTCCCTGTTTCAAACTCCTGTTTCTCATCGATCAGGCTGCTCTGTTCATATACAGTTTGATAGGTGGGGATATCCTCCACCTTTGCCCCGGCATTTAAAAGAAGGGACACCAGGTTCTGATTTCCCTTTTCCGCTCTGGGGATCAGTACCTTTTCTTCCGGCTTCACTTTTTTAGCCAAAGCCTCTCCCAGAGAATCCCCATCGTAAACCTCCGGCATGAGATCTGCATAAATCCCGTGTTCTTTCAGCTTTTTCCTGGTTCCTTCCCCGATAGCAGCGACTTTAATCCTGCCAAGAGAGCGGATATCCTTTTCCTTTTTTTTCATTTCCTGGAAAAAAATCTCCACACCGGTAGGACTGGTAAAGACCAGCCAGCCGTATGTATCTATCTGCTCAAGGGCCTGGTAAAGCCTGCTCTGATCCTCTAAGGGAACTGTGCGTATGGCGGGAAGTTCTAAAACTTCTGCTCCTTTTTCTCTTAACAACGCTGCAGTCCTGGAAATAAGATTCTTAGGGCGTGTAAGCAGCACCTTATAGCCCGCAAGCGGAAGCTTTTCATACCAGGCAAACGCGTCCGCCAGCGTGCAGACCTTTCCCACCAGGATAATCGCCGGTGTCTTGATCCCCTGCTTTTTTGTCTCCTCTTCCAAAGTGGATACTGTAGCTACCACTCTCTTTTGCTCCGCTGTAGTCCCTTTCTGAAGGATCGCAGCCGGCATATCCGGGTCCATTCCGCCCTTTAAAAGTCCGTTCATAATATCCCCAAGAGCGGTAACACCCATAAGGAATACAAGGGTGCCCTTCGTCCGCACAAGAGCCTCAAAATCAATGTCGTATTCCTGGCCCTGGCGCTTATGTCCGGTAATAATGTGCAAAGAAGAACAAAAATCTCTGTGTGTCACAGGGATTCCGTTATAAGCAGGAACTGCCAGAGGGGAGGTCACTCCGGGAACCACTTCATATGGTATTCCTTTTTCTGTGAGCAGTTCCAGCTCCTCCCCGCCCCTTCCAAAAAGGAAAGGATCGCCGCCTTTAAGCCTAACTACACGGTACCCTTTTTCCGCTTCCCTAAGAAGGATCTGGTTGATCTCTTCCTGGGATTTGGTGTGGTGGCTGGCACGCTTTCCCACAAAGATCAGCCTTGCCGATGAAGGGATCTGGGAGAGCACCCCCTGTCCTACCAGACTGTCATAAACCACCACCTCTGCCTGCTTTAATACTTCCTGTCCTTTTATTGTAAAAAGGCCGATATCGCCCGGTCCGGCACCTACCAGCCATACCTTTCCCACTCCCATCAGACTTCTCCTTTTCTATATGCTTCTCTTAACTGCCTTGCAAGAGTGATCCCAAGCAGCTCGGCAGATTCCGCTTTTCCACAGATGTTTCCTTTTTTATAGCCGCCGCTCTCCTGGTCATAATATAATCCGGATAGGAAAAGCTCATCTCCTGTAACCTGCGCAAACGCCGCCACAGGGGAAGAACAGCCGCCGTCCAGCTCTTTTACGAACGCTCTCTCCGCGCTTCCTTCCGCCCAGGCTTTTGGATCATTATAGCCCTCTAAGAAACTGTAATCCAGCCCGGTCCTTCCCTGAACAGCCAGAATTCCCTGACCTGCCGCCGGTATCATCTCTTCTGTAGTAAAATATCTGTGTATCCGCTTCTTAAGTCCCATCCTTTTAAGTCCTGCCGCTGCCAAAACCAGGCCGGAATAATTCTCTTCCTCCAGCTTTCTAAGGCGCGTCTGCAGATTTCCGCGGATACTTTTTACCTCCATATGAGGATAAATCTCTTTAAGCTGCAGCGTCCTTCTTAAACTGGAACAGCCAAGGGGCTTATCCGGATCCAGCTCTTTTACCCCTTCCGGCAGTACCAGTACGTCTCTGGGATCTTCTCTTTTGGAAAAAGCGATCAGAGGCAGCTCCTTCGGCACCTCCATAGGCATGTCTTTTAAACTGTGCACAGACAGATGGCTCCTTCCTTCCAAAAGTGCCTTATCCAGTTCTTTTACGAACAAACCTTTTCCGCCCACTTTATCCAGCGTGCGATCCAGGATCTTATCCCCAGTGGTCTTCATTTTTAAAATTTCCACCTGGAGCTCTTCCCTGTTTTTCTCTATGTATGCCTGCACTTCTTCACTCTGCACTACAGCCAGAGCGCTTTCCCTGCTTCCAATGATGATCTTAGTCTTCATCCTTTTTCTCTCCCGTCATTTCCTCTAAAGCCTGCTCTATGGCAATTCGCAGCTTCCTTGCTTTTTTATGATCCTGCCCGCTTGCAGTGATGCCGATCACGATCTCATCCTCTACATAGACTCCGGGAAAGTAAAAATCGCATTTGTCTTTGCTGTCTGCCACATTCACATAGATTCCTTCTTCTTTACAGATGCGGTATATCTCATCGTTGACCTTCCAGTCATTAGTAGCTGCCAGCACCATATAGGCAAAGGAAAGGTCGCTTCTTTTTACAGGCCGCATAAGCGCCTCTATCTTTCCTGCCTTGCCAAGTTCCATAAGTTCCTGGGTCATCCTTGGGGCGATCACCTTGATATTCCTTGTAAACTGCAAAAGGGTTTTTACCCTTCTGGTGGCGATATTCCCGCCTCCTATCACAATGATATTCTTATCTGATAAATCCACAAACATGGGAAAAAAACATTTATTCTTCATAGATTTTCTCCAATCCTGCCACGCACTCCAGGAACGCTTCCTGGTTCAGGCTGTCGCGAAGTCCGAATATCAGTTTATTTACAACCTTTCCTGCCGCCGCATCTACGGCTTTTAACAGGTTTCCACGGTCCTTCTCTTCCATAGGTGTATTTTTCAGTATCTTTTCTATCCTGAGATTAAGATCATGAACCGCCTCTTCTTTGATCTCCATGATTCTGGGAATCACGTCCCTGCCGTCAAGCCACTGGTAAAACTCATCCATCTGGGCGCGGACGATCTGTCCTGCCGCTTCCAGGTTTTCCTCCAGTTCCGCCGGCTGTTCGCTCAGCCGGAAACTGTCCATATCGTAAAGGGTGATCCCTTCCATCCGGCCGATTCCGGGCTCGATATCCCTTGGGACCGCCAGGTCGATCAGGATCAGTGTTTTTTCCAGTTCTATCTCTTCAAACAGTTCTTCCCGCAAGGTAAAATTGGGGCTTGCCGTAGCGCTTACCACCAGGTCGCATTTCGGAAGATAGGAGATACGCTCTGTATAATTGATGCGTTTACAGCCAACAGGGATCTGCACAATGCCGCTTCTGTATTCCCGTACCGTCACAGTGACATCTCCGCCTGCTTCTCTTAAGGTCTGGGCCGCTACCTTTCCCATTTCTCCGTTTCCGATCACCATACAGGTCTTTCCCCTGACCGAATAGCCCTGGCTCTCCAAATACTGTATCGCCTGGTGGATCACAGAAGGATTCCCATGGGAAAAGGGTACTTCTGTCTTGATTTTTTTTCCGGCAGTTACAGCCATGCGGAACAGAACCTCTAACACACTGTCCGTAGTAAAATGTTCTCTTGCAAGATTCAGCGCGTCCTTCACCTGGGTAAGGATCTGATCTTCCCCTAAAATCTGTGATTTCAATCCGCTGGCCAGATAAAAAAGATGCTCTGCTGCTTCCCTGTCCTTTCTTTTTACAAAATAGTCTTCATAGGAAGCCTCATGGATCCCTTTAATCTTACAGAGACAGTCATAAAGGGAAATTTCACAGGTATCGTCAACACTCGCCCATATCTCCAGCCGGTTGCAGGTAGACAGAATGATACAGCCGTAGATCCCTTCCTGTTCTTTCAGCCTTTCCATCGCCTCGCCGGCATTTTTTTTCGTAAAAGCAAACAGTGCCCGAATATCTACCGGTGCCCTGTTATGATCCACCCCTATCATGGAAATACTCATAGTTTTGCTAATCTCCTTTGTGCTTACTCATCTTTTCTATCATAATCATTACGCCTGTCGCTGTCAATTCCCTAAAAGAATCCGCCGTTTCCCATTGATTCTAGCCTAACGCCCTTCTTTTTTTGGTTCTTTGGCAACGATCAGGGAGTAATACCCTGCATTATCCGGGATTTCCTGCACTCCTTTGTAAATATGTTCATTTTCCATTCCGCAGTTTTCCACCATACAGACCTCTCTCCCGCTCTCTGCAAGAATCTCTTTTACCCGGTCCATTTTTTTCCCGCTTTTCATCAGTACATAACTTCCCGGCTGATCCAGCTTGTTTTCCAGGCGATGTACCGCCGGCAGCACATGAAGGGGCTGGTTCCATTCCACAAGAGGGACGTTCATCCTGGCTGCTGCTGCGCAAAAAGAAGTGATCCCGCTTACAAGC
>CALIZJ010000152.1 GCA_938028845.1 uncultured Blautia sp. | reverse complement strand
GGAAAGACTGCTTTTGTGCTGAATATTGCACAGTATATGGCTTTCCGAAAGGATGTTACAGTGGCTATTTTCAGCCTTGAGATGTCTAAGGAACAGCTTGTAAACCGTCTCCTTGCCATGGAATCACATGTGGACTCACAGAATCTGCGTACCGGTAATTTAAAGGATGAGGACTGGACGAAGCTGGTGGAGGGCGCAGATATCATTGGGCGGTCTAATCTGATCATAGACGATACCCCTGGTATTTCCATTGCGGAAATGCGGTCTAAATGCAGGAAATATAAACTGGAGCACAATCTGGGTATTATAATCATTGACTATCTGCAGCTTATGAGCGGAAGCGGAAAAAGCGATTCCAGGCAGCAGGAAATTTCAGATATTTCCCGTTCTTTAAAAGCGCTGGCGAGAGAGTTGTCAGTGCCGGTGATTGCCTTGTCCCAGTTAAGCCGTGCTGTAGAGCAAAGACCGGATCACCGGCCGATGCTTTCGGATCTCAGGGAATCCGGTGCTATTGAGCAGGACGCGGATGTGGTCATGTTCATATATAGAGATGATTATTACCATAAAGATACAGAGAAAAAAGATATCGCGGAAATCATCATAGCAAAGCAAAGAAACGGTCCCATAGGAACGGTAGAGCTTGTATGGCTGCCAAGGTATACGCAGTTTGTAAATATGAAAAAATAAAATAAATGCAGGTCCGGCGGCCTGGCAATGAAAAGCGGTTTTTGTCGACCGCTTTTCATTGCATTCTCCCACCCCTTTGCTATAATATATCTGTAGAACCTTTCAGGTGGTTTTAGATAGGAGGGGTAGTATGGAGACAAGGTACACCGTCAGACAAGCGGCGGACATGACTGGGGTTAAAGCCTATGTCCTTCGCTATTGGGAAGACGAACTGGATCTTCGTATTCAAAGAAACGAACTTGGTCACCGTTACTACACCAGATATGATATTCAGTTATTCATGAATATTAAGGAACTGAAGAACCGTGGATTACAGCTTCGGGCAATCAGAGATCTTCTTCCAAAGATTGCGCAGAACGCCCCGGGAACTACAGAAAGTAAAATCAAACTTCTGGATGGTACATGCCAGAAAGAAGAGGAAAATAGGGATTTTGCAGGCGAGGTGGAAGAGGTAAAAACTGAGGATCCTCATAAGGGAAAGATCCTGGAGTTTCAGGCTATTTTAGAGCGGTTGATCGCCCAGGAACTTCAATCGAAAAACGCGGAGGAGGAGCGCTGCCGTTCCCTTGACCTGGCAATACGCAGACAGCAGCTTGCAAGGAGAGAAGCTGCGGCTGCAGCAAATGAAAAGAAAACAAGGAAAAAACAGAAAAGAAATACATAAGGATAAATTTACATACAAAAAGGCACCCGGTAAAAGTGCCTTTTTGTATGTAACCATTATTCGCCTGGTTTAATAGCTTCTGTAGGACATGCGTCTGCGCAGGTTCCGCAGTCAACGCAAGCGTCCGGATCAATTACATAATGCTCATCACCCTGAGAAATAGCCTCAGATGGGCACTCAGCTTCGCAAGTTCCGCAGCTTACACAATCGTCTGTAATTACATATGCCATAGTTAATTTCCTCCTTTTTATGATGAGTTTTAGTACCCCTACGGGTTCTAAACACATTCTAATATATCTTTCTTCGGATTACAAGTATAAAATCATGAACATAATTCCATCTGTAACAGGTTGATTTTCATGATGTTTGGTATTATAATGGGAACACAGCAAAATGGCTGAGACGAGAAAGAACAGGAGGAAGAAATAAATGGCAAAAGTTACAAAAAGCATGTTGATTGGCCAGTTAATTGCCTTAGATCCAAATATCGCACCAATCCTTATGAGAGCAGGTATGCACTGCCTGGGATGCCCGTCTGCACAGATGGAATCTCTGGAGGAGGCTGCTGCAGTACACGGACTGGATGTAGATATCCTGGTTCAGCAGATTAACGATTTCCTTGGAGAATAATTTCCCTGAAAAATAATAGAAAAAAGCTGCCCCGAAATGGGGCAGTTTTTTCGTGAGAAAATTTTTGTTTTTAGAATCTGTAAGTTCAGGAATATTCAACGGTTATTAATAAGTCATATTAAAGCTGCGTAAGTTTGGAAAAAGCATCCTGGGTGATCAGATATCCATGTTCTAAAAGGTGTGCTTCCCCTGCAGCAGTAAACGCCCTGCCTGTTCCATATTCGGAAAGAATATTACATACCTTATTAAAGGTTTCCGGCGTCTGGTCTGACTGATGGATGACTAGCTGATAGCTGTCTGTGGAATCGTTTTTATACAGGCTGTTTTTACCGGTAAAGAAGCCGTTTAATCCGTGAGAAGCTGCGATCACATCGTCCAGGGTGTTAAAGGTATAAAGACGGATCAGATTTACAGAAGGCGCTTCCTCAGCAGGCTTCTTTGTGCCCTTGGCTTTAGGCGCTGCCTTTTTTGAGGCTGTCTTAAGCTTTGCCTCGTAGAGCTTCTGGAAAATATCAATGATATTATCCGCGCCGTCTAACTGAAGGGTTTCGCCAGTGTTTTCTTTAAAAGGTGCAAACTTGGAAAAACGGGTATCCAGTTCCTCCGGGTCTTCTACCTTTGTTATGATCAGGATAATGCTTTCTGCATTTACCGGGATAGCCTCTATCATCAGTGGAATGTTATCCGCTTCAAAACCAAACTGTATATTTGCCTGCTGCATCATGTCCCGGAAAAGCTTCTTTGCCTTTTCCGTGCCGTAAGCAAGCTCGCTGAGACGGATCTGATGATTCTCAAGATCCTCCCTGGTCAGAGTACAGCGGATCTGGTTCTCACTAATTTTTTCTATTTTCATATTATCACATCCTATTCTTGAAAATCTGCTGCTTTATATTATTTAGAAATAAGTGTGTGTTCTTGTTTCTAATATTATAACGCAGGCAAGGCATAGTCAATGACTTATTAAAGCGATTTTATTCCTTAAAAATCCCTTGCACTGATCCAAAAAGTGATAAGCACAAGTATAAAAAGTAACAATAACTTTACTTTATTATATACACTATACATCAAGATGTAAAGAAATTCAATTTACCTATTTATAAAATATTTGGAAAGAAAAACGAAAAAAACACACAAGTTGACGAAAACTATTGCATAAGCTCCAAAAATCTGTATAATGAAAAGAAGGAAGAGGTATCCGGTGTTTGGCTGAAGAAAAAATATGAAATAGAAAACTTACATCATACCAGATCTAACTATCACAAGAAAACCGTTGCAATGACCTGTCATGCAGCATTCCTGCTGTAGCAGCGGATAAAATTCCATGAAGTTTATTTATCCATAATACCGATGTCTTTTCCAGGAACCTATACGGTGTTTTCTAAAACCTAATTTTAGCAGGAAAGGAGGTTAGCTTACGGAAAATATATCACGTGCTAAAAGGAATAAGAAATCCCGAAAACCTTTGCGCAGAGAGCTGGAATCCTATCGCGCCCAGGGAGTAGAACTTTATCTGGACGGAGAGCCCAGCAGCCCTAAATCTATTGCAAAAGCCTGTACGATTGCAGAAGGCGGAGGTTATATGCGGGATTACACGGAAGATGAAAAGGGCCAGATAGCACGGGTCGACTTTGATTTTATCGAAGACGAATGACAAAAGAGAAAGAGGATTCCTCCAAAATATTGGTAAGCGCCCCCTCATACTTAACCATGCGGGAGGAATCCTAAATGTGAAAAAAATATAAAAAGTCGAATTTTGTAATGCATTCTTTTTTAAATATGATATAATGGTAGCACTTAATGAGCCCTTACGGGTATAAGTGTTTCATCTAAATACAAAATTGTCTTTACAGACAGCATCGAAAGGAAGAGAAGAATGAAGAGAAGATACAAGCCGGCATTGATCGTATGTCTGCTGATTTTTATTGTCGCAGCGGCGGGGCTGGCTACACATATAATCAGGAAATATACGCCTACACGGGCGCAGATGGATCTAAACGAGTATTATGGAAATGTGGCAGAGGGTGAGGCTGCCATAATTTTAGGCACAGAAATCCTGGAATCCAGAGGGGTTATATATGAAGAGGAAGGGTATCTGCCTATAGAAGTGGTAAATAACCGCCTGAATAAAAGATATTACTGGGATGCAGAAAACCAGCAGGTTTTATACGCCACTCCTTCAGAGCTTACGGCTACCCCGGCTTCTCAGGAGGGAGGCCAGGAGGTATGGCTGAAAGACGGGAAGGTCTATCTGAGTATTCCTTTCATTAAGAAATATACAGATATTGATTCCTATGTTTATCAGGATCCCTCAAGAATCGCGGTCCAGTATCAGTTTACAGATGTAAATATAGCAGAAGCATCAAGAGACACTTATGTTCGTTACCGTGGCGGAATCAAGTCAGAAGTACTTACGCAGGTGAAAAAAGGCGACAGCCTGATCATGATGGAAGAGCTTGAGGACTGGTGCCAGGTGGCGACTCAGGACGGTTATATCGGGTATGTGCAGAAAAAGCACATTGAGGAGCCGCAGACCGTGACTATAGAAAGAGATTTCCAGAAAGAAGAGTATACCTATAATACTATGGATGAATCGGTAAACCTTGTATGGCATCAGGTGACTACAGCAGAAGCCAACGCAGGACTTACGGATGCTATAGCCAATATGACTGGCGTAAATGTAATTTCTCCTACCTGGTTTTCCATCCAGGATAATGCAGGAAATATTACAAACATTGCAAGTGCGGATTACGTTGCGCAGGCACATGAGCGGGGACTGCAGGTTTGGGGCCTGATCGATAATTTCAGCGTGGACATAAGTACTACAGAGGTTCTTTCCAAGACATCCTCCAGGCAGAACTTGATCAAGCAGCTTATAGAGGCTGCGTTATCAGTGGGCTTAGATGGAATTAATGTGGATTTTGAGGCCCTGAGCGAAGACGTGGGAGTACATTTCCTTGAATTTTTAAGGGAGCTGTCTATTGAATGTCATAAAAATGATCTGGTTCTCTCTGTGGATAATCCGGTTCCGGAAGATTTTACCAGCCATTACGACAGAGAAGAACAGGGAAATGTAGTGGATTATGTGATCATCATGGGATACGACGAGCATTATGTAGGATCAGAGCAGGCGGGTTCCGTGGCCTCTCTCCCCTGGGTAGAAAAAGGAATCCAGGATACGCTGGAAGAGGTTCCGGCAGAGCGGGTGATCAATGCGATCCCATTCTATACACGCCTGTGGAGAACTGCAAATGGAGAACTGTCCAGTGAAGCGATTGGAATGGACCAGGCACAGGAAGTCATTACAGCAAATAATGTAGAGACATACTGGGACAAGGATGCCGGACAGAACTACGGCAGTTACGAAAGTGAAGGAGCCACATATCAGATCTGGCTTGAAGATGCCCAGTCTATCGCCGCTAAGGTGATGCTGGTACCGAAATACGAACTGGCAGGAGTGGCAGCATGGAAGCTGGGCTTTGAAAACAGCGGAATCTGGCAGGTGATCACGGAGAATCTCCAGTAAATAAACAAAAAAGATAAAAGCATTTCTATGCTAAAAACACTCTCTGGGACATATATTAAATGGAATATGCCAGGGGGTGTTTTGCTTTGAAAAAATACACCTTACCAGATATGCCTTTTTGGAATAAGAATAAAAAACATATACTGGAGCTTTTGATGGCTGGCCTTCTTTTGGTAAGTTTTGTTTTCCTTTCCAGGGAAGCGGCAGTGGCATCCAGGGAAATGAACGGACAGAAAGTGATCGTAGTAGATGCCGGTCACGGAGGGCGTGATCCGGGAATGCTCGGTGTAAATGATCTTGAAGAAGACGGAGTGAACCTTGCCATTGCAAAGAAACTGAAAGCCCAGTTAGAACAAAGGGGATATACTGTGATAATGACAAGGGAGGATGAAAACGGCCTTTACGAAGAAGGCGCTCCGAATATGAAGGTTCAGGATCTTCAAAAAAGGATATCCATCATAGAGGAAAGCAATGCATTGCTGACAGTCAGTATCCATCAGAACAGTTATGAGGATGCCTCGGTAAAAGGACCACAGGTATTTTATTACGAGGATTCCCTGGAAGGGGAGCGCCTTGCCCAGGCGATACAGGAAAAAATGAACCAGGAGCTTGCTCCTTCTTCTAAAAGAACGGCAAAGGGAAACAAGACCTATTATCTTCTGAAAAAAAGCGCTGGTATTGTAAATATTGTAGAGTGCGGCTTTTTGACAAATCCCGAAGAGGCAAAAATGCTTGTTACGGAAGAATACCAGGATAAAGTTGCCAAAGCGGTCACAGAGGGAATCCAGGCGTATCTTGAAGAAGAATAGGAATCTATGTGCCTGCAGTGGTAGAGGAAAAGGGGCAGGATTTTTGGCAAATACACTGTTCTTGGTTACATAATTTTGGTATACTGGATACACTGAAAAGGAAAGACTGCCCGCCTGTTTTACCGGACAGGAGGGAAAAACAATTGGCAGAGACAGAATAAAGAGACGGCTTTAAGGTGCCAGAGGAGAAAAAATGCTGGGAATCGTTTATATAGTTTTGATATTTTTATTGGGGAGAGAGATGACGCCAAGGACGGTACGAACCCGCCCTTGGCTGCTTTTGCCGGTTTCTTTCGGGACAGGCACCCTTGTTATGGGATGGGCGACTTACCTTACTGCCTTTCTGGCGAGTGTGTGTCTGGGGACAGAAAAACCTCTTTTTTACGGAAATCTGGCTGTGATGGGAGGGGCGGCTATTGTGCTGGCATGTCTTTACCGGAGAAGGATAAAAGCCGGAAAATTAAAAAGGAATATGCTGGCAGAACATTTTGAGAACTTTCAAAAGGATAAGCGCCGGAATATAAAAGAAGCCCTGTTTTTTTTCTTTTTGCTGGTTTTTATCTCCTGGACCATGTTTTATGTGTTCCACGCAAAAGATGGGGTGCTTTATTCCGGATTTTCGGTGTTTGGAGACTATGCTCCTCACACCGCTATGATCCGTTCCTTTTCCTGGGGAAATAATTTTCCTACCCAATATCCCCATTTTGGCGGGGAAGATGTAAAATATCATTTTATGTTCCAGTTTTTGGCGGGAAATCTTGAGTATCTGGGGCTGAGAATCGATATTGCCTATAATCTTATTAGTATTTTGACCCTGGAAGGCTTTCTTATGATGCTTTATATGCTTACGGTAAGGATTACAGGAATGTGCAGGGCCGGGGTGCTGGGGATCGTGTTATTTTTCTTCCGCAGCGGAACTGCAATTTTCCGTTTTGTATGGGAGCATATAAAAGCAGGAGATCTGTGGACGACACTGGCTGAAAATACTTCTTTTATTGGATACACTCCCAATGAGGACTGGGGCCTGTGGAATTATAATGTTTATCTGAACCAGCGTCATCTGGCATTTGGCCTTTTGATCGTCTGCATTGCTCTTTGGGTCTATCTGGATTGGGTAGAGGAGGCGGATGCATCCGGAGAGAAAGGTGCCAGGTGGCTTAGAGCGCGTTTCTTTACAAAGAGCGCATGGAAATGGAAAAGACCGGAGACAGCTCTTTTAATTGGTATGATGCTTGGCATGACTTCCTTCTGGAATGGGGCGGCAGTGATCGGTGGGCTTTTGATCCTGGCGGGCTTCGGCTTTTTTTCAGATGGAAAGCTGGATTATGCTCTGACGGCAGCGGCGGCTGTTTTCTTTTCACTTCTTCAGTCAAAGATTTTTATTCAGGGAGAGGCTATGGAAATGTCCTTTTACTGGGGATTTCTGGCAGAAGATAAAAGTCTGGCAGGCGTTGCCTGGTACATTTTGTTAATGAGCGGCGTTTATTTTGCAGGGCTTGTGGTTTTGCTGCTTTTTTTAAAGAGAAAAGGAAGGATGCTTCTTATAAGTTTTCTTTTTCCGGCAGTATTTGCCTTTTGCGTTTCTCTTACGCCGGATATTAACGTGAACCATAAATATATAATGACCTCTTATGCCTTTTTGACCATGTTTTGGGCATGGGCGGCGGTATCTTTGTGGAAAAAGAGATGGATAGGACGTATAGCGGCGATTTTGCTGACAGTTTCTCTGACTGCTGCAGGTATTTATGATTTTGTTGTGATCTTGAAAAATAATGATGAAAATCACAGAGTCAGCGTACGGTTGGACAGCACGTTGTCCAGATGGATCTCTGAAAATCTGGATAAGGACGACCTGATCTTAACTCCGGAATACAGTATCAATGAAGTGACTATGTCCGGCGAAATGCTGTACTGCGGATGGCCTTACTATGCCTGGTCCGCAGGCTATGATACCAATGAACGGGCTTTAAAAGCCACTCAGATATATACCACGGACAATCAGCAGCAGCTAAGGACTCTGGTAACAGAAGAAGAGATTACGTACATCCTTTTTGAAGAAAGGATGGAGTTTGAACAGGAGACTTGCAGAGAGGATGTGATCGCACGAACATATCCCCTGGTATATCGATCGGAAGATGGGAGAATCAGAATATATGAAACATGATTGCTTATATATAGTTATGCCTGCGTATAATGAAGAAGAAAATATAGAAAGTGTGATCCGCCACTGGTATCCGGTGGTGGAAAGGATTGGAGGAGAAAGCCGGCTGGTAATCTTCAATGATGGAAGCAAAGACCGGACTTACGAAAAAATACAGGAATGTCAAAAAAAATATCCCCGTCTGGTGGGTGTGGATAAAAAAAATGAAGGCCATGGGGCCACCGTTCTCCGGGCATACCATTATGCAGTGGAACATGGGGCGGATTACGTTTTTCAGACAGACTCCGATGGACAGACACTGGCAGAAGAGTTTCCGCGCTTTTGGGAAAACAGGAAAGCCTGCGGTCTTTTGATCGGTTATCGAAAAGACAGGAAAGACGGGATTTCCCGGATATTTGTGACAAAGGTGCTGCGTATTGTATTGTTTTTGGCTTTTGGCGTATGGGTAAAGGATGCGAATACCCCTTACCGGCTGATGCGGGGAACGCAGTTAAAGAAGGTACTGGAAAAAATACCGGAGGGCTTTGACTTGTCAAATGTATTAATGACGGTAATCTATGAAAAACATCATTTGGGGGTACAGTATTACCCCATTACCTTCCGGCCCAGACAGGGAGGCAAAAATTCCCTGAACATGAGGAAAATCATAAAAGCGGGCAGAAAAGCCTGGGGGGATTTCTGTAAAATACGAAAAAATATTTAAGCAGGAGGAAAAACCAAATGATAAAAAAGTGGGGAGTAAAAACCCTTTTGGCGCTGATACTGATAGGGATTTCCGCTTTTGCACTGAAAAGTGATGTGTGGGTCTTTTGGACATGGTGGCTGATGGCCGGCGTGATGGGGCTTGCCGGGATGCCGCTGACCGGGCGCTTGTTTAAAGGCTTCGCGGATAAGGGATGGCTTTTTTCCAAGGTGATTTTTATTGCCATCTCTGGCTTTGTGACCTGGTTTTTAGTATCGGTAAAAATTTTAGAATTCAGCACCGCTGCCTGTATCGGAGTATGTGTAGTCCTGGTGGCAGGCAGTTTTTTCCTTTTCTTGCGGCAGACGAAAGAGGGGGTAGAGTGTCTGCCTGTTGAGAATCTTTCTTTAATTTACTGGGAGGAAATTCTGTTTTTCCTGGCATTTTTTCTGTGGACATATCTGGCGGGATTCCGTCCGGCTGCTTATGGAACGGAAAAATTTATGGACTATGGATTTATGGAGGCGATCATGCGCAGTACAGAGCTGCCGCCTAAAGATCTGTGGTATTCAAACGGACATATTAATTATTATTATGGAGGGCAGTATTTCGCAGTATTTCTCACAAAGGTTTCTGGAAGTACGGTGGCTGTGACCTATAATCTTATGCGTACTTTTGTAGCAGGATTTGCCTTTGCCCTTCCTTTTTCCCTGGTATTTCAGATGACAAGAGATATATTCGGGAAAAAACTTTCCGGAAAAAGGACGGCCCTTCCTTATATTTCTGGCATACTTGCAGGCGGTGCAGTAAGCCTTGCCGGAAATATGCATTATGTAATTTATAGTAAGATCATTCCCTGGATCCAGCAGCTTACAGGACAGGAGAATGTGGATTCTTATTGGTTCCCGGATGCTACCAGGTATATCGGCTATAACCCGGATGTGCCGGATAAGACCATCCATGAATTTCCCTGCTATTCTTTTGTACTGGGGGATTTGCATGCCCATGTGGTAAATATTATGTTTGTTCTTACTGTGATCGGGCTTTTGTATGCATGGATGCGGAATATACGGACTAAGGAAGCGGTAATTGAAAAGCTTTCCGGAAAGGAATTCTGGAAACGGCAGCTTTTTATGCCTCATATTCTTTTGGTAAGCGTTTTCCTTGGAATGTTCCAGTGGACGAACTTCTGGGACTTTGTGATCTATTACGTAGTGACAGGAGGAGTGGTACTGTTTACAAACTGTATTCAGTTCCGTGGAAAGGTGAAGCTGGTTCTTGGGGTGACGGCTGCTTTGGCGGTGGAAGTTCTGGGAGTGGCTTTCCTTGTGATTCTGCCATTTTCTTTACAGTTTAAATCCATGGTACAGGGGGTGGCTATCGCCCAAAATCATTCCATGATCCACCAGCTTCTGGTGCTTTGGGGACTTCCGGTTTTCTTAACAGTATTATTTATCATATTTCTTTTGTGGGAAAAACTGCACATTTTAAAACATAAGAGTCCGTATCGGCTTTTACGTTCCATAAAGACACCGGATCTTTTCGCTGTGATCATGGGACTTTGTGCCATCGGGCTGGTGCTGATCCCGGAAGTGGTGTATGTGCGTGATATTTATGAAAATGGAAACGCCAGGGCGAATACCATGTTTAAGCTTACCTATCAGGCGTATATTATGTTCGGGATGACGATGGCTTATGTGATCTTCCGCCTGATCTTCCTTGCCAGACAGAAGATAGTTCAGATTCTGGCAGGTGTGGGATTGTTCTTTTTGCTATGGACCTTTGGATATTTTGGAAACAGCGTACAGGCATGGTTTGGAAACGTACTGAATCCTTCGTCCTATCAGGGATTAAATGCCACTGCCTTTTTGGAAACCGATTTTCCGGCAGACGCAGCGGCTATTCGCTGGCTGCGGGAGAATATAGAAGGATCGCCGGTGGTGCTGGAGGCAAACGGGGACAGCTACACCGGATACGAGAGAGTGTCCGCTATGACTGGTCTCCCTACTATTCTGGGATGGTATGTACATGAATGGCTATGGAGGAATGACGTGGGAGATTTAAATGAGAAGAGCGCGGACGTGGAGACAATCTACACTTCCACAGATGAGGCGCAGGTAGAAGCCCTTTTGGAAGAATATGGGGTGTCTTATATCTTCGTAGGTTCTAAAGAAAGAGAAAAATATGGGGAAAACCTGAATGAGACTTTGTTTAAGGGACTTGGGGAGATGGTCTTTGAGGATGCTTCCTTTGGAACATATATTATAAAAGTGGCCTAAAAATGCAGCCCGCTTATCGTTTTTCAGCGATAAGCGGGCTGTAATAGAATGTGCAGCGTATGTGGCACGAAAACATAGCGCAGGCTATTTCGTAAGAGCCTCCAGTTCGCGGATTCTGGCTTCTTTCGCGGCTATAGTATCCTTTAATTCAGATAAGGTATTGCGCATTACCTCCATTGTTTCCTGCTGTTTGTCTATGGTCTCCTGCATTTCATCGATCATATACTGGACGGTATTTTTGTCCATCTGCCGTAATTCCTCTGAAAATATACCCATAATATTCTCCATATTTCTGCAAATCTGATAAACATGTTCATATAAGGCACGAAAATCCGGATAGCGTTTAAAGAAAGGATATCCTCCGGATCATCGCTGTACAGAAAGGCAAGCCATCCGTCCAATTTGTTCTGTATACCTTTATTGTGCAGGTTTTTCTTAAAAATGTCAAACTATTTTTTACAAGGGCATAATGCCAAGTAAAAAGGTTTTAGATTTTCCAGTGGATTGTAACACTCTCACTGGTAGCGTCAATTTGTGATATGAGTATATCAACCACCTTGCGCTTATCGTCAAAGTTCACGGACACCCAGTCATCGAGATAGCCCGTAATGCTATCAATCTGTGAAGCGGAAACAGAATTAGCGGTGAGGGGGCCTGTTACATCATAATTTAATCAATCCAAAAACTCTACGCTGTCATCTTCTCCGATGGCAAGCTTAGTATATGTAATTGTGTCGCCGTCATAAATACTATATACACCTAAGAAAGCAGTATCTGGGGCAAGTTCGTTTTTGCTGTAAGTTGTGCCATTAAAGACGATATCAGGGCCATCTGTTAGTACGCCAATAGCCGACTCCGTTTCTATGCTGACTCCTTCACAAGCCACAAATAGTTTGATAAGATTGTCTTCCAGTGAGGTTTCCTTTGTGGCATTAGAAGTGACTGCCTTGCAGGTAACAACAGAATTATCACCGAAAGCGCAACCGCCACCCAAGCTAACCATAGCATGATAGTCGCCTATGATAGTAAGACCGCCATTAAAAGTGCAGTTATCAAAAAAGATATCACTGCGCAAATCATTAGCTCCATCTCGTGTGCTGTCTGGATCTACGGTAATCGTGACCATTTTATCAAATGTTGTATCATAAATTTCGGTCACTTCTCCGGCTTTCAGTTGGTAATCGTATTGCACCTCCGTTTGTATTTCAGTACTATCAGAGGCATGGTCATCGGTCTGCATGGAACTATCTGTATTTGCACAGGCACCAAGCGTCAGCAGCAGGCACCCCGCAAGGCAAACGGCAAGCCATCTGTTTCTTCTCATATCTTATCCTCCATATGTCCTTAACTAAGATTTATTTCATCATATCACACGTAGAGAGAAAAGTGGTGCGCAGGGAGCACACTATGCTTTTATTGATACTGGATTGAGAATAATGCATGGGAGAGTTGCTCTTGTACCAAGGGGTGGTGCTGTTTACTCAGTATTAGAAGTGTGAGTCCAGAACAATCCAACAGCGGTGTAAGATCAGTAATGGGATTACTCCGTAAGTCAACATCTGTCATTGCGGGGAGTTGTGACAAAAAAGACAAATCGCTCACTCCAGTTTCCCCAATATTTAGCGAACGTAAATGCGTCAGTTGCGCAAGCGCTTCGGGGTGAGAGATAGTGCTGCCATATAGATCCAGACTTTGGAGCTTTTGAAATCCTACAAAATAGGACAGGTCAACCTCCGGCGTTGCGTACAAACGCAGTTCTTCCAGATTGGTTAGTCCCATTAGTGTTTCAGCTACACCACTGGGCAGTTCCCCTATAATCAAGCGGGAGAGCCTGGAACAAGACTCCAGCGGAGAGAAATCAGTAATCCAGGTACCGCGTACATTGAGGGATTGGATGCTACTCCCCTCAAAGACCTCTACCGTGGTTATGCCAGTAGCCTCCAACGTTACATCTTGCAAGGCAGTCAGTCCAGCCAATGCCTCCACCGAACGCACAGGATTTTCTCCCAAATCCAGGACTTGAAGCTCTGTTAAACCAGACAGCGGGGCCAAATTTGAAACCTGATTGCCTGTAAGACTGAGATACTCCAGAGGTAGATTAGCCAAGGGGGCCAAATCGGTAATCTGCTGATAATCCAGTACCAGTACCTGCAAATTGGTACACTGAGCTAATAATTCCAAATCATCATCGCTGATATCCCCGTATGCGATTTCACTCACATAATGGTCATGATTGGAACTTATCAGTTCCTCGTGTTCCCGGAGGGTGCCAACCAGCATCTGCCCACATACCAACAGTTGATTTACCTCACCAAGCCGCTCTATGGGAATGGGGTCTCCTTCATCCAACTGCAATTCTTGACGAAGAGCATCCTCCAGCAGAGAGGACTTCGGTTGCACTTTAGTAGCAGAGCCCCAGAAAAGGCCAAGGATAATTGCCATACAGATTACGCCAATACCAGTCATGACAACTGGGCGTTGCCAACAATATTTCAGAGCCCGGCATACTGATTGGACAGAGGAATAGCGGTTTCGAGGATCGAAAGCAGTACAGCGTCGGATAATGCGTCCTAAAGAGCCTGGGGTCATATCTGAGGATGGGGGATCAAAATTGCCCGTGTACAGAAAGTGCAAGAGCATTCCCAAACTGTAGATGTCTGAACGCTGATCTGTTTGCTGATATCCAAATTGCTCTGGCGGGGCAGTTACCTGAGTACCCATGAACACAGTATCCCCTTGTTTCTCCGGACGATGGCGGCGGGCGGTGCCTAAGTCTATGAGATGACAACAGCCTGATGAATCCAAAACTATATTCTGGGGTTTCACATCCCGGCATATAACTGGTGGACGCTGGCTGTGCAAATAGTGCAGCACCTGACACAGAGAGAGTGCGATTGATCGTATTTTGTCTGGAGCAAGAGGGCCTTTGGCTGTCACTTGCTCATAAAGGCTAATGCCTTCCACATATTCTCGGACCAGATACTCCGCCCCTTCCCATTCCAGATAAGACAGAGGGCGGGGAATTTGTGGATGCCGCACCCCTCGCAACAAATCATATTCTTGTCTTAGGGCATCTTCACGTCCCGCAGGCTGAATTTTTAATACCGCAAGCCAGCCTGCCCGATCTTGAATCAGATATACCTGCCGCTCTCCATCCTTTAAGCAGGATAAAATACGATACTGGCTACTTAAGAACGGGGGAAGCACAAGAGAATCTAACACCTGATTCTGATATTCCTGTAAAAATTGTTCTCTCACATTCATATCAATTCTCCTTGTTATAGAGACTCCGTTCCGGCAAGGAGGAAATCAATTCTTCTGTTTCCCAAAGAGTCATTTTATGATTAAGTGCAAAAATTACTGCGGCATCTCGACGCACTTTGGGATAGAGCGCCCCACACCCACCTACCGCCAGCAACCGCTGGGTTTCTTTCAGAGAAAGCCGCACAACCAGAGCTGTACGCAGTAGGATATCCCGCCCAGGTGTCCGCTCTCCTCTCAGGACTTGATAACCATAGGACTTGCTGATATCTGCACCAGCGATCCATTCAGGAATCGACATTTTTGCTTTTTCCAATATTTCCTGCAAAAGCCGGGCGCAAGTAGGTGATGTCTGTTTTTGACTTAAAAGGGCCTCACCGTCTTTGCGATTGCTCAGCTTGTTAAACAATGTGCTTGTGGTTTCTATCATCTGTTTCCCTCCTCTCAAGGACTGTATTTATTATAACAGTAATTTAGAGAAAATCCAAAGAACGTTATATTTTGTCTTTTTATCCCGAAAATAGGAGTGGGCACTCCTGATAGATTGATCGAAAATATGCTGATTTCCGGGGTTGCACAAAATGGCAAGCAATTCGAGTGTGGACACACTTGAAATTTTTGCAGGGCCGAGGGCCCCGCAAAAATGCTTGTTGGGGAGCTCCCCAA
>CALIZJ010000151.1 GCA_938028845.1 uncultured Blautia sp. | reverse complement strand
TACTGTTTACCACCTGTTGCAATAATTGCGTACATCTGTGGCACCTCCTATAAACATTACTCGCCAGATATGGTGACCTTTCGATGCTTAAACCTCTCTGTGCGGCATACTTGATTATAGTAGCATGGATATTTCTTCCCGTCAATAGGATTTTTAAAAAATTTCATTTTATTTCGGGAAAAATCCCCTTAAACACAGCCGTTTTGGGAACTCTGGTATAGCGTATCCGGCGCCAGGCAGTAACCGATGGGCCGGACGCAGCGGATGATCCCTTCCATTCCCTTGTTCTGCCGGATCTGTTTAATGTGTGTATCGATATTTCTAAGAGAGCTTCTCTTTCTTGTAGGAAGATTTCGGGAGATTGCCTCTCTTGACACCACTTCCCCCATATGCTCCGCCAGAAGAAGGAGGATCGTATAGCTGAATCCTTTTATTTCCAAAGGTTCGCTGCCAAGCCGCACTTCTCTGTATGCCCTTTCAATCTCAAGATTTCCAAAAACCATAGTCCGGTTCTCCCATAGTCTTTTTTCAACATTGCGCAATACAACCTCCTGGAAAGTACGGTGGGAAAAATCCGCCGGCATGTATTCTAATAGAAGCTCTTTTCTTTTTAAAATTTTTGTAAGATTTTCCCTTTCTCTGTAAATAAGGACAATAGGGAAATTGATCAGCAAAATCTTAAGCAGATCTTTAGAAAGTGTCCTTGCGCCGTCTATATCCAAAAACAGCAGGATATGTGGACTTTGTTTATCTATGGTTCCATTCCTATATTCTTTCAGACTGCATGTGAGCAGTCCCTCCAAAAAGGCGGACTGCTCAACCAGTTTATGTATTTTCTCGTCACAAACGCCGTTTATAATTGATAATGCCGGCATAAGAACCACTCTCCTTCTACTTTCTTACTGCTCTATCATAGCATGAAAGTTTGAAAAAAGATTGAAATTATGCCGGCAAAATGTGAAATGTATGTGAAATCAAACGGCTCTTAATAAAATTAATTCGAACGGATCTCCTGTCTCATAAATCCAATGAATGAGCCTGCAAATGCCGCCAGCATCAGAGCGAACAGCCCGATCAGATGCGGCCATACTAAAAGAAGGCTCTGTCCCAGATCCAGATATCCGGAAATGGCTCCCTCAATCTGACTCATGGTTACTACATTTACAGAACGAACGGACGGATTCATGATTGTAGACGCCGCTTCGCTGTAAAGATAATAGGGAGAGATACGGTTTATATTCAGTTCACATGTATAATTGTCTACAGAGTTTATCAGGGCAGCGAATTCATTGTCCATTGGATATATAGCGTTTGCGATAATACTTGCCAGCAGGCTCATAAATATGGTAAAAAATATCCATAATGCGATCACTGCAAGAGCAGATGTGGCGGAATGTCTGCATACGACAGAAAAGAAAATAGACAATCCCAGCCAAAAAGCTATATATATGCATGTGAATACCAAATAACAGAAGATCCTCAGAACCTCTTCCAGTTCGGGAACAAGTCCTGTGCTTAATACTCCTACCGTGCCGATGGTAATTCCCATGGAAAATACCATGATTGCGATAATGGTAGCCCCTGCAAGAAATTTTCCGATAATGATGGAATCTCTGTAGATCGGCTGCGCCACCAGACGGTTCAATGTCCCGCTGGATCGTTCACTGTTTATCGCATCAAATCCAAGAGTAAGTCCCAGAAACGGTCCTAAAAGGGCAATGATCGACATAAAGGATGGGATGGAATTGCCGCTTGTGGAATATAACTTTAAAAAGATAAAGTTAGAATCGCTCTCGATTACATCGGCAATTCCTGACAGTGCCCCGTATAAACTCGCAATACTGGTTCCCCATATTAATAGAAATATGATAATAAATCGTTTGCTGGTCAGATGATCTGCCAATTCCTTACGGTACAGCGCTTTTAAACCAGCCCGGGATACTGCTCTCTCAGCTCTTTTTGTTCCGTTTGAATGGTGAACGTTTGAATGGTGAACGTTTGCCAGACTTTTTCTTACTGAACTTTCGCTTGTCTTCATCGTTTTGACCTGCCTTTTCAAAATATAGTCGGTAGATTTCATCCAGATCGCCGCCCCGCTGGTGCAGATGCATGATCGTATATCCGTTGCTTCCCAGGAAGGCGCTCAGCTCCGGACGGATATCTTTATTAGACTGCACGGTAAACATATCACCGTCTTTTTCAATCTTTGTAACTCCCGGCTGTTTATAAAGATTTGCCAGCAGCTTATCATCGCAAGGATAGACCTTGATCTCAAGGGAATAGTGGTTTTGCTGCTGGATCTGTTTTCCTAACTCTTCAATGCGCCCGCAGGCGATCAGATTTCCATTTACAAAAATGCCTACTCTGTCACAGATCTGCTGGATCTGATACAACTGGTGGGAAGAAATCAGAAGAGTCCTTCCGTCCTCTTTTGAGAGACGGCGCATAATATCCAAAAGCTCCCGCATACCTTCCGGGTCAATTCCAAGAGTAGGTTCATCCATGATGATCACCTGCGGATCTTTCATAAGAACATCGGCGATTCCTAAACGCTGTTTCATTCCTCGTGAATAAGTCCCTGTTTTCTGATCAGCAGCTTCTGTCATTCCTACACGTTCCAGGAGACTGTCTATCCGTTCTTCCAGTTCTTTTCCTGAAAGATTGTTTAATCTCCCTGTAAACCTCAGGTTCTGTCTTCCGGTCATATCCGAATAAAATCCTACATTATCAGGCATATAACCCACAATGCTTTTTACTCCAATGGGATCTCTGGTACAGTCCATACCGTTAATGGAGGCTTTTCCTGATGCAGGTTCAGTCAATCCAAGAAGCATCAGGATCGTTGTAGTTTTCCCAGCGCCGTTAGGACCTAAAAGACCAAAGATCTCTCCTCTTTGTATGGACAAATTCAACTGATTTACCGCTGTCTTTTTCCCATATTTTTTGGTGAGATTTTCTATCTCAATGATCGTATTTGTCCTGTTTTCCATAAGCTACCTTCTTCCATATTTTTTGAATATAAGACCCAGACACACAAGAAGGGCTATGATAATAACTACAGCAACAATGCCCCAAGAGGTATGTGTTTTAATGGATACACGGAACTGTGCCTCGGAGCTTGTCTCGTCAGTGCTTGCAGTGATGGTGGCTACATAATCACCTGTGATCGCATCGGAAGAAGGGGTTAAGTTTACTGTCACTTCTTTAGATGCGCCTGCCTCAAGGGTATCTATCGTAGATTCACTGAAATCCGCTTCCCAATCTGTTGGAAGAGAGGAAGAAAGATTGATGTTTGACAGATCTACATTTCCGGTATTGGTTACGGTAAGCGTAAAACTTTCTTCTGTATTTGCGTAGGCATCCAGGCTTAAGTTTCCGCTGGGCGTAGAAACGGTAAGATCATAAGTACCGGTAATGGTCACGACAAGATCTGTTGACAATGTTTCTGAGGCGGAAACAGCTGTGCAGGGAATTGTATATTCACCTTCTGTAATGGTTTCGGGAGGTGTAACATCAATGGTAAGGCCGGCGCTGGATCCGGCTTCTACTTCGATACTTGCCACTTGACTGCTTTCACCTGACGGAGTAAAAGAAACCTGCCAGCCGCTTGGCGCTTCTGCGGAAAGACTGTATGACTGAGCAGCGCCTCTGTTATTCACAAGTGTTGCGTCAAAGCTGAAACTTGTTCCGGATGCTCCCTGCTGTTCCGGATATTCAGTAGTAAAATTACCTTGTCCCGTTTCTGTTTGATCCACAGTAACTTCCAGTTCCAAAAGATCTTCATTTCCCGAACCATCGTCTGCCAGTAATTCAATCTGATAAGTTCCCTCTTCCGCGTCTTCCGGAATAGTGAGACTGAAGGTGGCAGTATTTCCGCTTTCTTCTGAAGAGTCAGATGTGCTGCTTTCTGCACTTATATGTATTCTGCTGATCTGGCTTTCGTCACCTCTGAAGGTTCCGCTCCAGCCTTCCGGTATGGATTCTACAGACAGAGCGGCATCATAGCTGTCTCCGGTTAAGCTTGCAAAATTCAAGGTAAAGCTTACCGTTTCTCCTGCTTTTGCAGATACGCCGGGGTAGGATGTACTCATGTCGAATCCTTGTGAATCTGCTTCTGCTGCATCAGTTTCTTCTGCTGCCCAAACAGGTGATACGTTCATAGAAGTTAACGTTCCTGTCAACAATACAGCCGTCATTCCTAATAATCCCATTTTTTGTTTAAATGATTTCATTTTTTTCATTTATTCAGGCTCCTTTTAAATTTTTTTTAATTTTACTATCGGATTGTGACTGTTTGTTGATTCCTTTGTGTTTTATTTCGAAAGGAATTCTAAAAAATATAAATTTTTTATAAAATCAAAAGAAGGAATCTGTGAAAGTTTTAGAAAATAAAAAAGAATTTTAGGATGTGGTTTTTTAAACTGTATCAGACTGAAATATATTTTCTAAAAAGAACAGACAGTACAAAAAATATGTACTGTCTGCCTGAATTTCAGCAAAATAAGAAATCATGCCATGGCCAATCTTCTCTTCACTTCAGCCATGTCCTTGTTTAAAAGTTCTACGTTTAAAGCCAGTGATTCATAGCGTTTGAACAAAATCTGCTGAACACTGTCAAAAAGACTATTCTTATTACCTGTAAAGTCATAAATTTCTCCGGCAATACGAATTTCGTCCATGATAATCGTATCAATCAATTTCCAGATTGATCTTTGCTCATCTAAAATTTTTTGAAGGTCTTTCTTTGTCACTGTTGCTTCCGTTTTTACAGCGGAAATTGTATCTTCAATCCCATCCAAACGGGAATTTATCTTCTGTGTTTCGGATTTTAATCCGGAAAGTTCTTTTAAAATTAAATCAAATTTTTCTTCCAGTTTTTTTACCTCCTCTCCTGAAAATTTAAAGTTGTAAGTTGAGTTGCTGTTATAAACACATTATAGCACATTATGTTCTTCTTGTACGCTCTTTTCTTGAACTATAAAAATACAGGGATGAAGTAAAGTTACATGTCACACCCAAACAATACACTTGCCGCATGGTTACGGGTCAGTATGATGCAACAGGCAATTTGGATTTGGCTAAAGCGAAACGAACTTTAAATGCAAAATTACCTTGTTACTGGTCAATTTGTGACCAGTAACGAAGTAAAAAGTTTATTTCTGCTTCAGCAGAAGAAAATCAGTGCCATCTACTTAAAAATTAGATGGCACTAGAAAACTGTTTATTTTAATGTCACTTCCAGACGCACCGGCTGATGGTCGGCATAGGTAAAATCTGTATTAATAACCTGGGTTTCTGTCACCTGAAGGTTATCCGAAACAATAAATCCGTCAATGACGTATACCTGGGAGGTTTCATAATCATTGGTATACGGAGCATTTAACAGGCGGCAGGTAGGATAGGTATCATCCAGGGCAAAGGAAAAATGTTCCGGAAGGCTGTCCGCAGATATGGTTCCCGGCGCCCAGTTTTCTTCATCCACCAAAGGATATTTTTCCTCCAGAACATCAAAAGTCTGGTTGAAATCGCCCCCCTGCGATCACATAATTTCCGGCTTCATACTCACTTTCCAGTTTCTGCGCCAGAATCTTCGTCTGTGCTTCCTTGCCTTCCCCGTCATCATAAGCCTCCAAATGAAAATTGATCAGCACCAGCTCCGCATCCGTTCCCTCTATGGGGATACGGCTTTCCAGCATACACCGTTTCAGATTACAGGTTTTCACCGGCCAGGAAAAAGATTCCGGAAGAGAAAGGCGGTTTGCCTCAGACACAGAAAGAGAAGTCAGCGTTAAAATCCCGCTGTCCACTTTTCCTATAGGCGGCAATGGATAAGGAACGAAGTCACACTTGAAATTGCAGGCAAACATTCCCTGAATCCCAAGCTGTTCCTCATAGTAAACTTCTTCATCTATATGATAAGAACGTTTGGAATCCCTGTCCACTTCCTGCAAAAAGTAAACATCACAGTCCTGTTCCTTTAAAATCGAAGAAATTCCTTCTATATTTTTCTGTACGGCTTCCTTGGATTTTGGCTGTACATTTGTCCCGCCATCCATAAAAAAATCTTCAGAGGCATCTAAACCACCGTAACCGGTATTATAGCTGAGTATGGACAAGCTGTCCCCTGGCTTTAAAGATTTTCCCTCCCCGGACACTTCAAGCGATTCTGTTTCTTTCGGACGATATTCCCGCACAGTAAAGAAAACCAACGCGGCTGCCAGTACAATGACCAAAATTCCTATGAGAATACCAAAAACTTTCCCTATCCTCTTTAAAACTTTCATATTACCCCCTTACTGCCGTCCGGCAGTCTTTTCGCACATATGCTAACTTACTGGTACCAGGAAAAAAAGCTTCCCTATCTCCTGATCTCCTGATTTTCCAGCCGGCATATAAAAAGATTATTTCGCAGGAACGATCTCAATCCAATAGCCATCGGGATCTGTAATGAAATAAATTCCCATCTGCGGATTCTCGAAAACAATGCATCCCATTTCCTGGTGGCGTTTATGGAATTCTTCATACTCATCTGTGTCAAAGGCAAGATGGAATTCACATTCGCCCAGATTATAGGGCTCTTTTCGGTCCCGAAGCCAGGTGAGCTCTAATAGAAAACCTGTTTTATGATCGGTGAGATATACCAGCTTAAAAGAACCGTCCTCTGCCTCTTTTTCCCTTGCAATCGTAAGGCCCAGGGCCTCTTTATAAAACTGGATGCTTTTTTCTAAATCTAAAACATTAAAATTAAAATGTGAAAAATAAATCATTTTTTTACGTCCTTTCTTTTTGTAATGCTTTTAATTCTTCTATCACCGGCGGAGCGACTTTTTTTCTTGTCATTTCCAGGATATGCAACGGGGTGATATCTACTGCCCGGCTTTTTACCCTGTCCCGGCGCAGATGCTTTTGCAGTACATGGAACAATTCCTCCTGGTGATCCGGATTTTCCATATTAATAAAATCAATTAAAATAATGCCGGAAAGATTCCGAAGACGAAGCTGCCTTGCAATTTCTAAGGCAGATCGGAAGAGCACACGTCTGAACTC
>CALIZJ010000150.1 GCA_938028845.1 uncultured Blautia sp. | reverse complement strand
GTACAAAACCTGGCAAGTATTATTTCCAGGAAACACCAGGAGAAAACGGCATTGCGGGAGCCATGCTCCGCAGCCAGTGGCATTACAGAGAGACCAGCAAAGGCGAACAGTGGCGTTATTTTAAAGCAGACGGACGTCTATATGAAAGAGGAATCGTTGCCACCAAGCTTGACACAGAGATCATGGGAGACAGCAAATACCTCCTTGGTGCAGCGGGATATATCCAGAAAAACAGGATGCTGAAAGCAGCAAACGGTTATTACTATGCGTCAGATGAAAACGGCCGTGTCCTGACGAATACGATGGCGAAATTTGGAAACTCCAGATATTATTTCAGCAGCGATGGCCGGAGAGTAATATGGAAGAACTGCTGGCACCGCTGTCCGGGCGCAGACAACCGCTTCTATTACTTTGGAAGCACCCCTGGAAGGGTAGTGGAAAAAAGAGGCTGGCAGAAAGTAACGAACAGCGCTGGAAAGATGTACGGATGGTTTTACTATCCAAGCAGCGGAGACCATTATGTAAGCAGATGGATGGACGGCACCTATTACTTCAAAGAGAACGGCCAGCTTGCAAGCGGCCTGACAGAGATCAATGGCAAAACCTATTTCTTTAAAGTATCCAATGCGACCACACGCAACGGACAGATGTTTAAAAACACCATGATCTCCTATAAAGGCAAATGGTTTTATGCAGGACCGAAAGGAATCCTTGCACAGAACAGATGGATTAAAGACAACGGAAATTACTATTATTTCCAGGAAGATTTCACAATGCTGACAAACGAATTCGTTAAGCGCGGAGATACCTATGGATATGTAGACAGCAGCGGTAAATTCTGTACCGGCTGGGTAGTAGTCAGCAATGCAAAGAACCAGGTAAAATATCTTAATCCAAATGGAAAAGGCTTCCTGAAAAATACATCCAAGGTAATCGACGGCCTTCGCTACTACTTCGACAGCAACGGCTACCGCAGAAACGACCTGACATCCATGATCAAAGGACCGTACTATGTAGAAGTGGATCGCATAAACGGCGTCATGACCATATTTGACAAGGGAAGAACGACCCCGGTAAAATCCATTCGTATATCTGTGGGCTTAGCAGGTACTCCTACACCCACTGGAACCTATACTCTGAACAGCGATTTGAGATGGCAGCCTCTGATGGGGCCTTCCTGGGGACAGTATGGAACCCATGTAGAATATGCCGGACAGGGAGGAATTTTCATCCATTCCGTAGCCGGATCTGCACCAAACAGCTTCAGCCTTCCGGCTGGCGAATATAACAAACTGGGCAACCCAGCCTCCCACGGCTGTATCCGCTGCTGTGTAGCAGATGCAAAATGGGTATATTATAACTGCGATGGAGCAACCATCAAAATCTTTGACGGTTCCTACAAAGGAGACGAAGTATTCAAAGGCCCTCTGGGACGAAGAGCTCTCGTACCACTCTACGGCAGCAAAAACTTCGACCCCACAGACCCAGAAATCTAATAAACGCTTCACCAAAAGGCTCTCCCGTAAAGGGAGAGCCTTTTAAACATTCCCCCCTCTTAATATCTTCATCTATCCCCCTCTCTACCGACTACCTTTATCCCCCCACACCAACCCAACTCCGCGCCCCCACACCTCATCCCTACCACCAGGTAAAGCCTACGCTCCTTCTCGGCGTCCCTTACCCATCCCTTCCCCCATATTTCATATTGCAAAACCCCTCCAACAAATGTATAATAAAAATCGTAACAAAAGCTTAACATTTCATAAAACTTCGCAACGAAATCTTGACAAAAACGAAAAACATGAGGGATGAGAAATGAAAATGAAAAAGTGGATCCGAACAACCATCACAGCCACCGTCCTATGCCTGGGGCTTCTTTTGGCCGGCATCTGTACCGCCTCTGCACAGAGTTATCAGCGGTGGGACACTCTGGATCAGAACGAACTGGCAGCCAAAAGAGAAGGACAGCTTCTTTTCGGCACCACCAAGGCAAACGGGAGAGCCTGGCAAAAGATTAACGGCGTTTGCTATAACGGCAGCGGCGTAGCGATTCCCGGCGCGATTACCAGAGGAATCGATGTGTCAGAGTGGCAGGGAACTATAAACTGGCAGAAAGTAAAAAACTCAAATGTAGATTTTGCCTTTGTACGTATCGCCTATGGTTCCAATTATTTGGATAAGACCTATGATTACAATATGCAGCAGGCAGAGCTGGCCGGTATGCCGGTGGGTACCTATGTATACAGCACCGCCACTACGCCCGCCATGGCTTTAAGAGAGGCGAAGCTTGCCATTCAAAAAATGGACGGGTATAAAGTATCCTATCCAGTAGTATACGATCTGGAATACGCCCAGATGGGACAGCTTTCCCCCAAACAGGTGGCAAAGCTGGCTGTTGTGTTCTGCAACGAAGTAAAAAAAGCAGGCTACTATCCCATGGTTTACTGCAATACAAACTGGTATGACAATGAAGTGGACTGGAGCTATTTAAACGGCATCGACGTTTGGATTGCCCGGTACGGCGACACGATCCAGGCGCCCTCCAGTTCTTCTTATGACTATACGATCTGGCAGGCTACAGACGGAGATGGAGGCGGCACCTTAAATTCTACGGCAGGACTGATCTCCGGTATCCCCAGCGGAAATAATGTGGATATTGATTTTGGCTATGTGGATTATACAAAGATCATTACCCCCAGATGGAGCGCGGTTTCTACTTATGAGCCCTCCGCCACGCCGGATCTGGACTGGGACGACAGCGACGTCAGCACCGGGAAAAACGGATGGGTAACGGAAAACGGCTATACCTACTATTATAAAAACGATGAAAAAGTAAAAGGCTGGCAGAAAATCAACGGGAAATATTATTATTTCAGCAGCAAGGCAGGGGCACTTTTTAAAGATACCCTTCTCACTTCCAGCAAAAATAATATCTGTTATGTAGACGAAGACGGAGCGCGGGTGACAAATACCTGGGTAAGCTGGGAAGGAAAACGTTACTATATGGGTTCCAACGGCTATGCAGTAAAAGGCTCCCAGAAGATTGGGGAGAGATATTATTTCTTTGACGAAACTTCGGCCTATATGTATAAGAGCAGAAAGGTTATCGCCAAGGATGGGAATATTTATTACGCCGGAAGCAACGGCTGGTGCTGTAATTTCGGATTTAAGACCATCACGGAAGATGGAAAAAAGAATACCTATTATTTCGGAAAGAATGCAAAAGCCTATAAAGGCTGGCACACCATCAACGGAAAAAAATACTATTTTTATAAAGGAAATACCCAGGGATCGGCGGTCATGGCGCGGAACATTACCCTTACCAGCGGTTCCGGCGTGGTATCCGTATTTAACAAAAATGGAGTTTGCATAAAACAGTACAAAAAGTAAAGAAGATAGAGGGAGAAAAGTTTGAAAAAGAAAAAATGGATTCTGCTCCTGGCGGCGGCAGCAGGCTTGTCGTGTATATTCGGCAGCTTTGCTGCCTTTGCTACGAAAGAGATCAGCCCGGTAAAAAAACATGTGGTAGTTCTTGACCCCGGACATGGAGGCGGGGAGACTGGAGCCTGGGCGCGGCACAACGGAGTGCTTTACAAAGAAGAGGAAATAAACTGGAAAATATCCAACTATACCATGCAGGAGCTTGCAAAGTATCCGGACATAGAGGTACATCTTACCCGTTCCTACTATGAGCAGCTTGGCCTTCGGGCAAGGGTGCAGCGGGCAAAGGATTACGGTGCGGATCTGCTGGTAAGCCAGCATATAAATTCTGTGTCGAATCCCTCTGCAAGGGGCGCTTCTGTGATGATCTCCAAAGGGACCTACCGCCCTTACCTGGCAGAAAAAGAAAAGATTTTCGGAAGCTATGTGATGGAGGAACTGGGAAAACTGGGGATTTATAAACGTTTTCCGGAAACCGGCGGCATGGAATACCGGATGACAGAGAACAACAGCCGCTACCCCAACGGAGCTCTTCGGGATTATTACGGGATCGTGGCTTCCAGCGTGGAGATGAACCTGCCGGGGGTGATCGTTGAACATGCCTTTATCAGCAACGCCTCTGATGTGAAGAATTTTTTAAGCTCTGATGCCAAGCTGCGCCGGCTGGCACAGGCGGATGCCAGAGCCATTGTGCGTTACTGCGACCAGCTTCCGGACGAAGGGACGGACAATGGAACGGATACCAGCAAGAAAAACGGCTGGTATAAGGAAAACGGAGCTTACTACTACTATGAAAATGACAAAAAAGTAAAAAATAAACTTTTGTTTTTAAAACCTGGAATCTACCTTGTGGGGAAGGATGGAAAGCGCCAGTATGGTTGGCAGGTATTTGAAGGAAAACAGTATTTCTTCAAGGATGACGGAATTGCCCACTGTAACTGGATGAACGACAACGGCACTTGGTATTACTTTGACATCGCCTATGGATTTATGTATAAGGATACGGCTATGGTGTCCGAATCCGGTGATGTGTATCTTTTCGGGGCAGATGGAAAACGCCTGAAGGGCTGGTGTGATTTTAGAGGAAAACGCTATTTTGTAGGCTCTAAAGGGTATGCCCTTAGAGGGATGCAGAAAGTAAATGGAAAATATTATTATTTCCACCCTTCTAAAGCTTACCTGTATAAAAATAAAAAGATCACCATGAAAAACGGAGATATCTATTATGTGGACCAGAACGGCGTACAGTATAACAGGGGATTTAAAACTTTAAAGATAAACGGAAAATCCCAGACCTATTTTTTCCAGATAAACGGAAAAGCAAGAAAAGGATGGATGAAGCTCAATGGAAACTGGTACTATTTCACCAAAGGGTCCGGCGTAATGCTCCAAAACTGCAAGGTGACAAATTCCAAAGGGCAGACCTATAAATTCAACGCCCAGGGAATCTGTACAAACCGGCGCTGATAAAGCCTTTTCCCTTGAAGGTGAAAAATAAAGATGCTATAATGGAGTGAACTTAAGCGAAATAAAAAGGAGAAGAAACCATGCGAACATATCTGGTAACCGGAGGAGCCGGGTTTATTGGTTCTAATTATATTCACTATATGTTCCAGAAGTATGGAGATGAGATCCGCATCATCAATGTGGATAAACTCACATATGCAGGAAATCTGGAAAATTTAAAGGACCTCGAAGACAGGGATAATTATACTTTTATTAAGGCGGATATCTGCGACGGAGACGCCATGATGAAGATTTTTGAGGAAAACGACATTGACCGTGTAGTCCACTTTGCGGCAGAAAGCCATGTGGACAGAAGCATTAAAAACCCGGATGTCTTTGTAAAGACCAATGTGCTGGGAACGTTAAACATGCTGAACGCAGCAAAGGCTGCCTGGGAACTTCCGGACGGCACTTTTAAGGCGGATAAGAAATTTCTGCATGTTTCCACTGATGAGGTCTATGGCTCTTTGGAGGACGACGGTTCTTATTTTTATGAGACTACGCCATATGATCCCCACAGCCCCTATTCTGCAAGCAAGGCATCTTCCGACATGCTGGTGAAATCCTATATGGATACCTATAAATTCCCGGCAAACATCACAAACTGCAGCAATAACTACGGACCATACCAGTTCCCGGAAAAACTGATCCCGCTGATCATCAACAACGCCCTTCAGGGAAAGAAGCTTCCTGTATACGGGGACGGAAAAAATGTCCGTGACTGGCTGTATGTAATGGACCATGCCAAAGGAATCGATATGGTTCAGGAAAAAGGACGGCTTTTTGAGACATATAACATCGGGGGCCATAATGAAAAGCAGAATATCCAGATCATCCACATCATCCTGGATACCCTTAAGGAAATGCTTCCTGAAAGCGATCCCCGCAGAGCTTTGGTAAGCGAGGATCTGATCACCTATGTGGAGGACAGAAAAGGTCATGACCGCCGTTATGCCATCGCACCGGACAAGATTAAGTCTGAGGTGGGCTGGTATCCGGAGACTTGTTTTGAAGACGGCATCCGCCTGACCATCCAATGGTTCTTTGAACACGAAGAATGGATGAAAAATGTCACCAGCGGAGACTATCAGAAATACTACGAAGAAATGTACCATACGAAATAAAATGCTCCAGCAGGAGACGGAAATGTTGCAAAATACAAGATTTTGCAACATTTCCTTGTCAGAGGATATTATGAAGAAAATTGTGATCATCGGTGCAAATGATTTTCAAAGACCGCTTATACAAAAGGCGAAAGAGATGGGCTATGAGACCCATGTGTTTGCCTGGAGGGAAGGCGCTACGGGAGCGGCGGACGCAGATAAATTTTACGAGATCAGTATCACGGAAAAAGAAAAAATACTTTCCATATGTAAAGAAATCCAGCCCCAGGGCGTGGCAACTATCGGCTCAGATCTTGCCAATATTACGGTACAGTACCTTGCCCAGAGGCTTAACCTTCCCGGAAACAGCGAGGGGTGCATAAAAAAGACCACCAATAAATATCTCATGCGAAAAGCTCTTAAGGAGGCGGGGATTCCCGTTCCTTTTTTTCAGAAAGTGGGAGAAAAAAAGAAAGCTTCCCCAGATGGGATGGAAAGAAGCGGGGAAATTACAGTTCCCTCTTATCCTGTCGTTGTAAAACCTACAGACCGTTCCGGAAGCCGTGCCATCCCCCGTGTGGAAGGAGAAGAAGAGCTATGGCCTGCCATAGAGCGGGCAGTCAGCCAGTCTTTTGAAAAGAAAGCCATTGTGGAGGGCTGCCTTTTTGGGGCGGAGTACAGCGTGGAGACGGTCAGCTTTAAAGGAAAGCACACCTGCCTTGCCATTACGAAAAAATTTACCACAGGAGAGCCCCACTATATTGAAGTGGGACATTTAGAGCCGGCTCCTCTTTCCAAAAAACTGGAAGCAAAAATAAAAGAGACAGTTTTTAAGGCTTTGGATGCCCTGGAAGTGGAGTACGGGGCCAGCCACAGTGAGCTGCGGATCGACGAAGAGGAACATATACATATCATAGAGATTGGTTCCCGTATGGGAGGGGACTGCATCGGGTCAGACCTGGTGCCATTATCCACCGGCTGGGATTATGTAAAGATGGTAATTGACATTGCCTGCGGAAAAGAACCGGAAATCCCGGAAAAAAGAACGCACACAGCGGCCATCCGTTTTCTTATGTGCGAGGAAGATCTGTACCGTCTGGAAGAGCTGAAGCAAAGTCATTCGGAGTGCCTGAAAAAAACAGTAGCGCCCCAAAAGTTTCCTGACAGGGAAATCCTTGAGAGTGGGGACCGCCCTGGTTTTTACATCCTTCAGACCGATACCCTAGAAGAAATGAACGCGCTTTTGCACCGGGGACCGGAGAAAAATCCCATAGAAATCTATGAAACGCCGGTGCAGAGGCTGCAGTTTACAGATGAAAAGAATCATTTCTTTATAAAACGCGACGACCTGCTGCCTTTTTCTTTTGGAGGAAATAAGGTGCGGTTTGCGGAAAAATTTGTGGCGGATATGCAGAGAAAGCATTGTGACGCCATGATCCTATATGGAAATTATCACTCCAATCTCTGTCGTATCCTTTCCGGAGTGTGTACAGCGCTTTCCATGCCCTGCTATATGGTCCATAATACAGAGGATGTAAAAGAGGAAGGAGAATCCTTAAACAGCCGTCTTATAAAAACGGGAAAGGTAAAGGAAATACCCTGTGGGAAAAAAGGAATCGCGGCTGCTGTTTTAAAAGCAAAGGCGGAGCTTACAGAACAGGGCTACTCCCCTTACTACATTTATGGAAATGCCCTGGGAGAGGGAAACGAATGGGTTCCCATGGAGGCGTATGTGCAGGCTTACCAGGAAATCTGTTCTTATGAGGAAAGGACAGGGAGCAAATTTGATTTCATTTTTCTTGCCTCCAGTACAAATGCCACCCAGTCCGGGCTTCTTATGGGAAGCCTTTTAAAAAGGGACGGACGGAAGATCGTAGGAATCTCTGTTTCCAGAAACGCTTTAAGGGGAAGAGAGGTTATCGAAAAAAATATACAGGCCTATGCGGAAAAATTCCAGGCGGACCTTCCAGAAGGATGGAAAGAACAGATTTTGTTTACAGACGCTTATATGGAAGGCGGATACGGCGCTTACTCGCCTGCTGTCATGGAGCTGATCCGGTCCGTATACAAATCCGATGGGATTCCTCTTGACATGACCTACACAGGAAAAGGATTTTATGGAATGGTTTCTTTTCTAAAAGAAAAGAACATATGCGGTAAAAATATTTTATTCTGGCATACAGGGGGAACGCCTCTGTTTTTTGACCTGTTAAATGAGAAAGGAGTCTGAGAGGCATGAAAAAACTGATGATACTGGGGGCAAGCTATTCCCAGCTTCCCCTTTATAAGGCAGCCTCCGCTCTTGGGGTAAAGACAGTGGCCGCAAGCACAAAAGGAGACTGGCCTGGTTTTTTGGCTGCGGATGAATGTGCCTATGCGGATATCTCCAAGCCGGAGGAAGTGCTGAAAGCAGCCAGGGATTTTCATGCAGACGGGATCGCTACCTGCTGTGTGGACGCGGGAGTGGCTGCCCTTGGCTATGCCTGTGAAGCACTGGGCCTTTTTGGACTTTCTAAAAGCGCCGGGGAGAAAAGTTCTGATAAATATAAAATGAAGGAAGCCTTTTTAAAAGGCGGCGTGCGCTGCGCCCGCCATATTTGTGTGCGAAGCCGGGAGGAGTTAAAAGAAGCCCTTGAAAAGCTTACCTTTCCGGTGATCCTAAAGGCGGTGGATCTTATGGGCAGCCGGGGAATTTTCCGCTGCAATACCAAAGAGGAGGCTTATCTTCACTATGAAGATACTATGGCGGCCACAAGAAAAGATTACTGCCTGGTGGAAGAGTTTATCCAGGGAAAACTGATGGGCTGCGAGGCGCTGATGTACCAGGGAGAGCTTTTATACTGCCTTCCCAATAACACCATTGCCTTTGAAAGCGCGGTGCCCACACCGATCGGACACTCCATCCCCTATGAGAACCAGGAATGTTTAGGGGAGGAGGTAAAACGCCAGGTTATGGGCGCCATTAAAGCGGTAGGACTGGATAACTGTCCGGTGAACTGCGACCTGATAGAAAAAGACGGAAAAATTTATGTGATCGAGATTACCGGGCGGGCGGGAGCTACTTGTCTGCCGGAGCTTGTAGGGCTTTACTACGGGATCGATTATTATGAGGTGATTGCCCGGATGGCTCTTGGGATGCCTGTTGCCCATATGTTTAAAAGGCCAGGGCAGTGGGGAGCCGTCCTGGGGCAGACTTTGTTTTCCGGGAAAAGCGGAAAGGTGAAGGAGATACGGAACGAAAATCCGCCTTCGCCAGACCTGATCGACCTTTCTTTTAATATCTGTCCGGGAGATGAAGTGCGCCGTTACCAAAACGGCAGGGACCGCATCGGGCAGGTGATCCTGGCAGGCGACAGCCTTTTTGACTGTAAAAAGCGTCTGGAACAGGTTTTGTCGAAAATAAGCATTGAATTTACCTTATGATTGTGAGAAAATAACATGAGAAATTCTACATCTACAAAAAAGAGTGTATTCCTGCTGCTTCATGGAAGCCTTTTGCTAAGTTCCTTAAGCGGCGTGTGTTCTAAGATGGCGTCGGGCTACATGGAGGATATTTTTTCTGTTCCTTTTCTGTTCTGGTTTGGAATGGTTTTTGTGATCATGTTTGCCTATGCGATCATCTGGCAGCAGATCCTTCGGCGGATGCCCCTGACGGTGGCTTATGCAAATAAGCCGGTGACGCTGATCTGGGGGATCATCTGGGGAAGCCTTATTTTTAAGGAAGAAATATCCTGGAACATGATCTTGGGAGCAGCAGTTATTTTTGCAGGAATTTATTTAGTGGTGAGCAGCGATGAATAGTTTGGGAATTTCTGTCTGCGTGCTTTTGGTATCTGTGTTTATTTCCTCTGTATCCCAGATACTTCTGAAAAAAGCAGCGGATAAAACCTATAAAAACCGTATAAGAGAGTATTTAAATCCTGTGGTGGTGACGGCCTATGCCATGTTTTTCTGCTCGGTGATCCTGACTATGCTGGCTCTTAGAAAAGTCCCCCTTTCCATGTCTCCCATACTGGAGTCCACAGGTTATATTTTTGTGTCCGTACTGGGCTATATTTTTCTGAAAGAGCGGTTTGGGAAGAGGAAACTTATGGGGCTTGCCCTGATCCTTTTAGGGATCGCTATTTTTTCAATGTAACAGATAAGGAGTTAGAAGAATGCTGGTATCTATCGTTATACCATGTTATAATTCACAGGAAACCATTGGAAAAGTCGTAGAGCTGGCTATGGAGGAGTTCCGTAAGCTGAAAGACTACGACTGCGAGTTTATTCTTGTAAACGATTATTCCAGGGACGCTACCTGGCAGACCATAAAAGAGCTGGCAGAGAAGTACCCCAATGTAAAAGGAATCAATTTTGCGAAAAACTTCGGACAGCATAACGCCATTATGGCAGGGCTCTCTTACACGAAGGGAGATCTGGTTGTGGGAATGGATGACGATATGCAGAACCATCCTTCCCAGATACCCCAGTTCCTCTCTAAGATCCAGGAGGGCTATGACATTGTATTTGGAGTTTTTAAGGAAAGAAAATTTTCTGCAGTTAAAAATATAACCGGATCTATCAGCCGTTTTCTTTTGTGGCGGCTTTTGGACCGGCCCAAGGATATCCAGATGAGCAGCTTTTGGTGCTGCCGCCGGTATGTAAGGGATGAGGTGGTGAAGTATGACGGCTATAATGTATTTCTCCAGGTTTTGTTTTTCCGCACCACCCATAACATTGCAAACATTGAAATCGAACATTATGCCAGGGAGGTAGGAAGCTCTAATTACACCTTCAGAAAAGGATTAAAGCTTTTTATGTCCTGTTTGAACTTTACAGTGATCCCTCTGCGGGCTGCGACACTTTTTGGCATCCTGTTTTCAGCAGCGGGATTTATCGGCGCCATTGTGGTGCTGATCCGTAAGCTTTTAAATCCCTGCATTGCAGTGGGATGGTCTTCTCTTATGTGCGCCCTTTTGGTATTTTTCGGATTTAGTTTTCTGATGCTGGGTATTATAGGAGAGTACATAGGAAAACTGATTTTAAATATTAACAAGACGCCCCAGTATGTGATCCGGGATAAAGCGAACCTTACTGAGGAAAAAGAGGATACAGATGATTGATTTTAACCGTCCCGCATTTGTGGGGAAAGAACTGGATTATATAAAAGACGCAGTGGACCGGGGAATGCTCTGTGGAGACGGGGCGTACACAAAAATGTGTTCCCAATGGATCCAGGAAAAATTTCAGGTCAGCCATACATTGCTGACCACTTCCTGTACCCATGCGTTGGAGATGGCAGCTTATCTGTGTGATTTAAAACCTGGAGACGAGGTGATCATGCCTTCTTACACCTTTGTTTCCACGGCGGACGCTTTCGTTCTTCGCGGTGCCAGGATCGTGTTTGTGGACATCCGGCCGGATACGATGAATATTGATGAGAAACAGATTGAAGATGCTGTTACGGACAAGACCCGTGTGATCGTCCCGGTCCATTATGCAGGTGTGGCATGTGAAATGGATACCATTATGGATATCGCTGCCAGACATCACCTGAAAGTGGTGGAGGATGCGGCCCAGGGGGTGGATGCCTTTTATAAGGGAAAAGCCCTTGGCACCATCGGGGATTTCGGATGCTACAGCTTTCATGAGACGAAGAATTATACTATGGGTGAGGGCGGCGCTCTTTTGTTTCAGGAGGATGAGTACCTGGAACAGGCAGAAATCCTTCGGGAAAAGGGAACCGACCGCAGCAAATTTTTCCGGGGACAGGTGGATAAGTACCGCTGGGTGGGCTATGGATCTTCCTATCTGCCAAGTGAGTTAAATGCAGCTTATCTCTATGCCCAGCTTGAAGAATGTGGGCGGATCAATAAAAAGCGAATGGAGATTTACCAGTATTATGACAGGAATTTAAAACACCTGGCAGACGAGGGAAAGATCCAGCAGCCCTTTGTACCAAAGGAATGTATACATAACGCCCATATGTATTACATTAAGGTAAAAGACATCACGGTGCGTACCAGGCTTATTTCCTATCTCCGGGAAAAGGGGATCATGAGTGTGTTCCATTACATTCCCCTCCATTCTGCGCCGGCAGGAAAAAAATTCGGCAGATTTTTCGGGGAGGATGTGTATACTACCAGGGAAAGCGAGCGGCTTTTGCGTCTGCCCATGTTCTATAACCTGGATATGGAGGATGTAAAGGGGATCGTAGATGCCATTAATGGATTCAGGGAGTTTTAGTGAGGTCAGTCTATGAAAAAAATTGGGAAAATATTGTACAGAGCTGCCGGAGCTTTTCTTGCACTGGCGTTTGCCCTGCCGGTATCGGCGGCTTCAGTGGATTTAAACGCCACTTATTCCATTTCTACAAACGAGATACAAGGATGGCCCGCAGGTCCTGAGATCGCCTCAGATACGGGGATCCTCATGGAAGCCCAAACGGGAACGGTAGTTTACGCCAAGGGAGCCGATGAGCTTCGCTATCCGGCCAGCATCACCAAGCTTATGACACTGCTTCTCGCAGTGGAGAACAGCAGCCTGGATGAAACGGTAACTTTCACGGAGACAGGCGTGCGGGATGTTGCTCCGGATTCCGGTAATATCGGAATGCAGCTTGGGGAGACTATGAGCATGGAAGACTGCTTGTACGCCATGATCCTGTATTCCGCCAATGAAGTGTCTGCGCAGATTGCAGAATATGTGGGCGGTACGGAAGAAAACTTTATCACTATGATGAACCAGCGGGCGGCGGAGATCGGCTGTACGAACACGAATTTTGTCAATGCCAGCGGGCTTCCGGATACAAATCAGTACACAACGGCAAGAGATATGGCGCTGATCTTTCGGGAGGGTTTAAAAAATGACACGTTCCGGGAAGTGATCGGTACGCCTACTTATTATATAGAACCTACGAATTTAAACAGCGAGACCCGTAAGCTTCACACCCATATCCCTCTTTTTGCAGAGGAATCCGCCCTTTACTATGAGGGCTGCTTAGGAGGAAAATCCGGCATGACCAATGATGCAGGCTATACGCTTGTGACAGGAGTGCGCCAAAACGGCGTCACCTATATCGCTGTGGTCATGCGCGGGGCGGATATGAACGAAGTCAGTATGGACAGCCGCCTTTTATATGATTATGGGTTCCAGAACTTTCAGAAGACAGAATACAGAACGGGCAATGTGATCATCCCAAGGGGAACAGGAACAGAGTCCGTGACTGTGCGGGAAGAAGAGATAAACGGCAGAAAGATGGAGGGCTATTATCTGGCGAATCACCGGATCGGTATAGGAAAAGCGGCACAGGCCACTGTTACCCCTACTCCCCAGATAGAAGAGGCAGTGGACGCCAATGAGGCACCTCTGTACGGCCAGACAGAAAATAGCGAAACCACACAGGAACCAGCCAGGGATGGGATCACAAACCTGGCAAAGTTCCTGTTTATAGTTATGGGGGTTATGGTGGTGATCCTTGTGATCCTGCTCATTGCCCTTGCAAAAAAGAATAAAAAAGCAAAGAAAAAGAGAAAATAGGAGGTTTTCCATGAAAGGAATCATTCTTGCGGGAGGATCGGGTACCAGGCTTTACCCCCTTACCGTATCTATCAGTAAACAGATCATGCCGGTATACGATAAGCCTATGATCTATTATCCCCTGTCTACTTTAATGCTGGCAGGGATCCAGGAGATCCTGATCATTTCCACCCCCAGGGATCTTCCGGTATTTCAGGAGCTTTTAGGAAGCGGAGAGCAGTTAGGGCTGAAAATGTCCTATGCCGTTCAGGAATATCCCAGAGGGCTGGCAGATGCCTTTATCATCGGGGAGGAATTTATCGGGTCTGACCATGTGGCCCTTGTCCTGGGAGACAATATTTTCTACGGTCAGAGCTTTACCAGGGTGCTTCGCCAGGCTGCCGCCAGGGAAGAAGGAGCCACTATTTTCGGCTACTATGTACGCGACCCAAGAGAGTACGGGGTAGTGGAATTTGACGAAAACGGGAAGGCTTTGTCCATTGAGGAAAAACCATTAAATCCCAAGTCTAATTACGCGGTACCCGGACTGTATTTCTACGACAATTCTGTGGTGGAGATCGCGAAAAACGTAAAACCCTCCAAACGGGGAGAAATTGAGATTACCAGTGTAAACAATGAATATCTGCGCAGGGGCCTGCTTCACGTGGAAACCCTTGGAAGAGGTTTCGCATGGCTGGATACAGGAAATCCCGACGCCCTTTTAGATGCGGCGGAATACGTGGCTGCAGTGCAGAAACGCCAGGGACTGTATGTGTCCTGTATTGAGGAGATCGCCTATAAGCAGGGCTTTATCTCCAGGGAACAGCTTGTAAAGCTGGCGCAGCCGCTTTTAAAGACTTCTTATGGAAAATATCTTATGGAAATTTCAGAAGGGCTGTAAGGAAAGGATGAAACAGCCTCTTTGGGAAAAAATAAAAGGAGATTGTTATGGGAAAAATCAAGGTAACAGATTGCGGAAATATAGAAGGGCTTAAAGTCATTGAACCCACTGTGTTTGGAGATGACAGGGGCTATTTTATGGAAACCTATAACTACAATGATTTTAAGGAAGCGGGCATTGACGTTAAGTTCGTCCAGGATAACCAGTCCGGTTCCAGATATGGGGTGCTGCGCGGGCTGCACTTTCAGATCAACTATCCCCAGGACAAGCTGGTCCGTGTGGTAAGCGGGGAAGTGTTTGACGTTGCTGTGGATTTACGGGAAGGTTCTGCCACTTACGGACAGTGGTACGGGGTGGTCCTTTCTGCAGAAAATAAAAAACAGTTTTTTATCCCCAAGGGTTTTGCCCACGGTTTTCTCGTACTTTCCGAGAAAGCGGAATTTACTTATAAATGTTCAGATTTTTATCATCCAAACGATGAAGGCGGAATCCTCTGGAATGATCCCGATATAGGGGTAGAGTGGCCGATAAAAGAGGGAATGGAGCTTATCTTTTCCGAAAAGGACAAAAACTGGGGCCTTCTTCGGGATTTAAAACGTTAGGAGAACGGAATGCTGAAAACGATTTTTTCCCTGCCGGCGGATGTGTGGAAAAACCGCCGGCTGGTTTTAAAACTGGCTAAAAATGATTTTAAGACAAAGTATGCAGGCTCTTATCTGGGGGCTGTGTGGGCACTGATCCAGCCCATTGTCACCATTCTGGTATACTGGTTTGTCTTTTCCGTGGGGGTTAAACCTTCCATGGGCGGGGTGGACGTACCTTTTGTCCTTTATCTGGTAGCGGGGATCGTACCCTGGTTTTTTTTCCAGGATTCTTTAAATGGAGGGACGAACTCCCTGATCGAATACAATTATCTTGTAAAAAAAGTAGTCTTTAATATCAGTGTGCTTCCTATTGTAAAGATTATTTCCGCATTGTTTGTCCATTGTTTTTTTGTGGCGTTTACCATTATATTGTATATGTTTTACGGAAGATTCCCGGACGTATATTATCTGCAGATCTTATACTACAGTTTTTGTACATTTGTACTGGTGCTGGGGTTATGTTATGCCACCTGTGCCATCGTGGTGTTTTTCCGGGATCTCACACAGATCATAAGCATAGGGCTTCAGGTAGGAATCTGGCTGACACCGATCATGTGGGTGGCGGAAACGGCTTTGAAAGATCATCCCATGCTGCACCGGGTACTGCAGTTAAACCCTATGTATTACATTGTATCCGGCTACAGGGACGCCTTTGTGACAAAACAGTGGTTCGTGGAACATCCATACTGGACCCTTTATTTCTGGGTCTTTACCATTTTATGCTTTCTGCTGGGAAGCTGGGTCTTCAAGCGGCTCCGCGTCCATTTCGCAGATGTATTATAGAGAGGTTTTTTAAGTGGAAAAAAAGAAAGTCATTCAAGTACAACATTTATCAAAGATGTATAAGCTGTACGACAAGCCCTCCGACCGTCTTAAGGAGGCTCTGGGCTTAAGCCGGAAAAAACGGTACCGGGAGCATTATGCGCTGAATGATGTGAATTTTGATATAGAAGAAGGGGAATGTGTGGGTATTATCGGAGTAAACGGCTCCGGGAAATCCACCATCCTGAAAATCATTACCGGGGTGTTAAATCCCACAGAGGGAGAAGTAAAGGTAAATGGAAGGATCTCCGCCCTTTTGGAGCTGGGAGCAGGCTTTAACATGGAATACTCCGGTCTGGAAAACGTGTATTTAAACGGAACCATGATCGGCTTTTCCAAGGAAGAGATCGACGCCCGGCTGGATGATATCCTTGCCTTTGCCGATATCGGGGATTATATCCATCAGCCTGTGAAGATGTATTCCAGCGGTATGTTCGTGCGCCTTGCCTTTGCTGTGGCCATAAATATCGACCCGGAGATTCTGATCGTGGACGAGGCTTTAAGTGTGGGAGACGTATTCTTCCAGGCAAAGTGTTACCATAAATTTGAAGAATTTAAGGCCCAGGGAAAGACCATCCTGTTTGTCAGCCATGATTTAAGCAGCATCTCCAAATATTGCGACCGAGTAATCCTGCTCCACAAAGGACAGATGCTGGATCAGGGGACGCCGAAGGCGATGGTGGATATGTACAAGCAGCTTTTGGTACACCAGGATCCGGTAAAACAAGGGGAAGGAACGTCCCAGGGAGATTCTGAAAACTGGAGGGAAGGATTCCAGGTAAACCCGGATACTTTGGAATACGGAGAAAAGCAGGCGGAGATTGTAGATTTTGTGGTGCTGGATGAAAAAGGGCGCCAAAGCAATACCATTGAGAAGGGAACCGCCTTCCAGATTAAGATGCGCGTGCAGTTCCACGAAAGTATCCAGGAGCCAATTTTGGCGTATACCTTTAAGAATATCCAGGGAACAGAGATCACAGGGACGAACACGATGTATGAAAAAGCGTCTGTAGAACATCCTGAAGCAGGAAGGGAATGTGTAGTGACCTTTGAACAGCGGATGGACCTGCAGGGGGGAGAATACCTGCTTTCCTTTGGCTGTACAGGGTACCGCAGCGGAGAATTTACCGTGTTCCACCGTCTGTACGACGCCTGCAACATCACCGTTGTTTCTGCGAAGAACACCGTTGGTTTTTATGATATGAATTCAAAAGTGACAATTACAGAGTAAAAGGAGAAATCCATGGAGGAAAAAATCGGCAGGGTGACGCTGGATCTGTCCTGTTATCCCGGGGAAGATCTCTACAGCGACGGCCCGGTGGAAGAGGAACTTTTACAGATCGCCCAAAATTATAAAGAAGAGGAACTAAACCAGGTGATCGCACAGAGAAAAAGCTGGCCTGTGCTCTATCATTTTTCTCATATACGCCAGAATATCCTGGAATGGCTTCCTATAAAAAAGGAAGATAAGGTTTTGGAAATCGGTTCCGGCTGCGGGGCGATCACAGGGGCTCTTGCCAGAAAGGCTGGGGAGGTCACCTGCATCGAGCTGTCTAAAATGCGCAGCACCATCAATGCCTATCGCAACCAGGAACATGAAAATATAAAGATCCTGGTGGGAAATTTTCAGGATATTGAAAAGAATCTCACGGAGACCTTTGATTATATCACTTTGATCGGCGTATTTGAGTATTCGGAAGGATATATCGGTACGAAAGAACCCTATGTGGAAATGCTGCGGCGCATTGCAAGGCATTTAAAAAAGGACGGGAAACTGGTGATCGCCATTGAGAACCGTCTGGGACTGAAATACTGGGCGGGCTGTACAGAGGATCATGTAGGAAAATACTTTGAAGGGCTGGAGGGGTATCCGAAGACCCAGGGAGTAAAAACATTTTCCAAAAAAGAACTTACGGACCTAATCAGCCAGGCAGGGGCGTTTTGCACGACTTTTTATTACCCTTATCCGGATTATAAATTCCCTTTGACCATTTATTCTGATAAATACCTGCCGAAAAAAGGGGATCTGACAGATAACTTCTGTAATTACGACAGGGTCCGGATGCAGCTTTTTGACGAACCTAAGGTGTATGACAGCCTTGTGGACGCCGGACTTTTCCCGGAATTTTCAAATTCCTTTTTAGTGCTGGCGGAAAAAGCGGGTGACTTGTATGCAAGCTCCCAAATCAGTCCGGATGACGCAGCAAGTGCGTCAGGAGGAGGGAAAAATGGCTGAGATCATTTATACAAAATATTCCAATGAAAGAAGCCGTTCCTTTGACGTGCGCACAGACATCCTTGAGGAAGAAGGCGGCCGCTATGTGAGAAAGGCAGCCCTGTATCCGGAAGGAGAAAGGCATGTAAAGAATCTGTGCCGCTGGTATGAAAGCCTGGAAAAAGAATATGAAAAGGCCGGGCTTTCCTGCAACCGCTGTGAAGAAGACGGGGAAGGCGTGCGCCTGGAATACCTTAAGGGCAGTACCCTGGAAGAGCTTTTGGATGGGCTTTTAGAAGCAGGCCAGGTGGAAAAGGCAGCGGGCTATCTGGAAAAATATCTGGAACAGGTAAAAAATATATACAGCACAGAAACTTTCCAAATGACAGAGGAATTCCGAAAGGTGTTCGGGGAAGAACTGCCGCTGGGAGAGTTTTCCTGTGCCCCGGTGACGAATATTGATATGGTGTGCCAGAACCTGGTGCTTACGAATCCTCCCTGTGTGCTGGATTATGAATGGACCTTTGATTTCCCCATTCCCTGCGCTTTCGTTCTGTACCGGATCATTCATTATTATATAGATACCCATAGTATCCGCAGCGTCCTGGCAGAGTATGACTTTTACCAAAAAGCGGGTATTACGAAAGAACAAAAAGAGATTTTTGCCCGGATGGAGGCAAATTTCCAAGGATATATTACAGGAAAGCATATTCCCATGCGGGAAATGTTTGCAGATATAACGCCGGGAGTGGCGGCTATGCAGATGACAGGAGGCGGGATGCTTCAGGTATTCTTTTCCTTTGGAGCGGGATACACGGAGGCGGACTCTAAGACCTTTCCTTTAGAGGAGGGAAAGGCACAGTGTACCGTTCCCCTTCCTCAAAACTGTGTGAGTATCCGTATAGACCCGGGAGATCTGCCTTGTGCGGTTCATATAGAAAAGCTGGCCTTTGACGGAAAACCAGCCAGGCTTTTAAAGGCAGTGGTGGATAAGGGCTGTATTTTCAGAGACTGGGCGTATATTGCCAAGGAGGACCCGAATATTTCAGAGATCCCCGTGCCCCAGGGAGCGAAAAATCTGGAAATCTGCCTTAAGGTATACCAGGGAGATCCCCAGATGCTGGAAAATATGAAAGAACAGGGCTGTGAAGTGCTGCGCCTTAAGGAAAAAACGGAGAGACAGGCGCAGTTGATCAAAGAGATGAAGAATACAAAAGTTTGGAAGCTTTATCAGTCATATCGAAATAAGGTAGAGAGGAAAAAGTAGTATGGACGACCATGTGGTAGTACTGGATACCTGTCAGTACGAGAGGAAGGACAACGGCACCTGTATTTTAAGCGGGTGGATGTGCATGAATGAGGAATTGGACGAACCCTTTGCCCAGGTACGGGCTTCCCATACCCCTGTGGAATGTACCATGATCCGCACGCCCAGGCCGGATGTGCTCGCAGCCAGGGGAGATCTTCATTTTAAAGACGAAAATGCGGGATTTGAAATACGGATTCCTAATATGGAACAGATCTTTTATGTGGCGGACTGCCTGCGGGTGCGCATCTGCTGTGCCGGGGAGACTTTCCCTGTGATGCAGAAAAGTATGGAGCAGGTGAGAAAGGAATACTACCAGGATACCATACGCTATTATGTGGAGCTTTTGGAGCGCAGGCTTTCCAATTTATACCTCCAGGGATGGTGTGTGAATACTTTGGGAGAACTTAAAATACAGGTGTTGGATGAAAAGGGAAACCCTGTGGACGGCACCCATTTTCAAAAAGTGCGCCGGGCAGATTTAAGCGAGCAGTTTGGCGTGGAGCTTTCCTGCTGCCATGGCTTTATCCTGGAGATTCCCAGGGAAAAAATACATGCCCGGGAGCTGCATATTGTATTTTCCAATCAGGCGGCTTCCAAAGAAATTTTAATTCCCATGAGAAAATTTGACAGGGAAAACACCCGTGTAGGCAGGATGCTCAAAGTGATGGGCAAAGAAAACCGGGAAAAAAACCAGGAGGTTTTTAAAGAGCAGGGAATTAGGGGCTTTTGGGATTATCTTCTGGAGGAAACCTCTACTTTTACCGATTCTTATGGATATTTTGAGAAAAAACACCGGGCGTCCCAAAAGGAATTAAAAAGACAGGCAAAAGAAGTTTTTTCTCCAGCCCCTCTTTTTTCCATTGTAGTTCCGGTATATCATACAAAGCCTCAGTTTTTAAAGGAACTGGTGGAGTCGGTAAGGCGCCAGAGTTATGGAAACTGGGAACTGTGTCTTGCGGACGGAAGCAGCGAGGACTCTTTGGGAGAGCTGATCCGCGGCAATTATGGGTCGGATGAAAGGATCCGCTATACTTATCTGGAAAAAAATACGGGAATCGCCGGGAATACCAATGGAGCGTTGCACATGGCAAAGGGAGATTACATCGTGTTTGCAGATCATGACGACCTTCTGGCTCCGGAAGCTCTTTACGAAGCGGCGCGGGTTCTTTCAGAACATCCGCAGATTGAGCTGCTTTACACAGACGAGGATCTCATCGATGCAGACGGAAACTGTATATACCCCCATTTTAAACCGGATTTTAACCTGGATCTTCTGCGGTGCATTAATTATATCTGTCACCTGACAGTGGTAAAACGCACGCTTTTAGAACGGGTAGGAGAATTAAGACCGGAATTTGACGGAGCCCAGGATTATGATTTTATCCTGCGCTGTGTGGAGTCTACGGATCAGATTTATCATATCCCAAAGGTTTTGTATCATTGGCGCAGCCACGAAGAGTCCACGGCTGGAAACCAGGACAGCAAGCAGTATGCCATTGATGCGGGAAAACGGGCGCTTATGGAACATTATACCCGTTTGGGTATCCGGGCGGAGGTGGAGTTTACCGGACTTTTCATCGTATACCGGACAAAGTTTCTCATAGAAGGAAACCCGAAGGTATCCATCCTTATACCAAATAAGGATCACACAGACGATTTGGATACCTGTATCCGCTCTATTTTGGAGAAAAGCACCTGGAAAAACCTTGAGATTGTGGTGATCGAAAATAACAGTGAGAAAAAAGAGACCTTTGATTACTATAAAAAGCTGACCCAGCGTTACGACCAGGTGAAAGTGGTCACTTACCAGGGCGGTTTTAATTATTCCGCTATAAATAATTTTGGTGCAAAAGAGGCGACAGGAGAATATTTCCTTCTCCTGAACAACGACACGGAGGTGATCAGTCCCGACTGGCTGGATCGCATGCTGGGATACTGCCAGAGAGAGGACGTGGGGATCGTAGGCGCGAAGCTTTACTACCCGGACGACACTGTGCAGCATGCGGGCGTGGTCATTGGCATGGGCGGTTTCGCAGGACATATCCTTACCGGATACGGAAAAAACTATACCGGTTACATGGGAAGGCTGAAAGCGGCCCAGGATATCAGCGCAGTGACAGGAGCCTGCCTTATGGTAAAACGGGAAGTGTTTGAACAGCTTTCCGGTCTGGACGAAAATTTCACAGTGGCTTTAAACGATGTGGATTTTTGCCTGCGGGCGCGGGCCCTTGGAAAGCTGGTGGTGTTTGTCCCGGATGCGCAGCTTTACCATTATGAATCCAAATCCAGGGGCCTGGAGACTACCCCTGAGAAGCTGGCGCGGTTTAAGGGAGAAATCGAACGGTTTAAGGAGCGGTACAAAGACCTTCTGGAAAAAGGCGACCCCTATTACAATCCGAACCTGAGCCTGATCCGCGGAGACTGTTCCCTGAGAAAGGTTCATGAAGGAGTGAAAGGAAGAAAAAAACCATGAGACATCAGTTGCTGGAAGTGGAAAGAGAACGATTTTATCTGAATGACCCCAGGAAATATCTCATCCGTGGAGTGATTCCGGAGAAATATACCATTGAAGCTTATATGGACGGCACGCCCCTTAAGGTGGAGACGAAGCGCCAGATCGCCAAAAGCGCGGTGGAGCGTTTTAATGATGGAGAGCTTCTTGGAGGACAGCGGGTGGAGGCGGCTATCACCCTGCCGGAGGATTTAAAAAACTGTAAGAAACTTTTGGCTTTCGCTGTCTGGGAAGATAAAAAACTTCCCTGGTTTCAGATCAAAGCTGTGGAGCTTTTGAAAAAGCAGGGAAAACCCCAGTATTATATAGAAGAAGAAAAGGTGGACCGGGGAGCCGGGATCTGCAGCATCAGAGGCTGGGCGGCGGATACAGGTCATGTTGCCGTCAAGCTTTTTGACCAGGAGAAAAAACCGATCCCCTGCCGGGTACAGCGAATGGAACGTGTAGACGTAGTGGACATGTTTAAGGAATGTCCGGTGGAACAGGAATGTGGGTTTGCCGTAGAAATTACAGACATTTCAGGGAAATTTCTTTATTTAGTCATGCGCACTGGGGACGGAAGAAAGTCTGTCTATAAGGTGGGCCTTGGGGCCAGAGAGATCCTTGCTGGGAAAGCGGAAAAGTACCGGAAAAAAGGCATGGATTATCTCCGGGCCCATGGAGCCAAAGCGCTGCTGGTAAAAAGTATGCGAAAGATTACCGAGATGACACGCCGTCCGGTGGATTACAGCAAATGGCTGCCCCAGCATCTGCCCAGCCAGTCGGAGCTGGAAAAGCAGAGAAAGACAAAGTTTCCCTATGAGCCGAAGATCAGTCTGGTGGTTCCTTTATATAAGACCAGAGAAGAGTATTTGGACCAGCTGATCGCTTCGGTAAAGGCACAGACCTATGGAAACTGGGAATTGTGTCTTTCCGACGGAAGCGGCAAGGATTCCCCTATTAAAGAAGTTCTGGAAAAATATGCGGCAAAAGATGAACGGATCAAGGTGGTATATCATGAAGAACCTCAGAAGATCGCAGAGAATACCAATGCCGCCATCGGCATCGCCACAGGAGAGTTTATTGCCTTTGGAGATCATGATGATGTGCTCACAGCCCATGCTTTTTATGAGTGTGTAAAGGCGCTGAATGAGAATCCAGAGATTCAGGTCATTTACTCAGATGAGGACAAGATGTCCATTCATGGGAATAAGTTTTTCCTGCCCCATTTTAAGCCGGATTTTAACCTGGACCTCCTTTGTACAGTGAACTATATCTGCCATCTTTTTGTGGCGAAGAAGGAGCTTTTGGATCGTGTAGGGCTGCTTAGGCCGGAATTTGACGGGGCCCAGGATTATGATCTGATTTTACGGTGCGTGGAAGCGACGGATCATATTTACCATATTCCTAAGATCCTTTATCACTGGAGGAGCCATGAGGACTCCACTGCGGAGAATCCAGAGAGCAAGCTGTATGCCTTTGAGGCTGGGAAACGGGCAGTGCAGGCGCATTTTGACCGGATCGGCATAAAGGCGGAAGTATATAAAGGGGAGTATTTAGGACTTTACCGCACCAGGTATCTTCGGGATTACGATCCGCTGATCTCTATCCTGATCCCCAATAAAGACCATATCGATGATTTGGAACGGTGTATTTCTTCTATAGAAGAGAAATCTTCCTATAAGAATTACGAATACATTATTGTAGAAAATAACAGTACCGAAGAAGAAACCTTCGCTTACTATAAGAAGCTGGAAGAAAAGAATCCCAAAGTGCGGGTGGTGTATTGGGACGGGCCTTTTAACTATTCCCAGATCAATAACTTTGGCGCCTCCTATGCCAAGGGGGAATACCTGCTTCTTTTAAACAATGACACAGAGGTGATTAATTCCGACTGGATGGAAGAGCTTTTAGGCTACTGTATGCGGCCGGATGTGGGCATTGTGGGAGCAAGGCTTTACTTTGAGGACGATACCATCCAGCACGCAGGCGTGGTGCTGGGATTTGGAGGAATCGCCGGACACTGCTTCGTGCAGCAGCCAAGATCCACCACAGGATACTGCCACAGGATCATCTGCGCCCAGAATTACAGTGCCGTGACAGCAGCCTGCATGATGGTGAAAAAGAAAGTATTCGACCAGGTTGGCGGTTTAAGCGCAGACCTTGCCGTTGCCTTTAATGACATTGATTTCTGCCTGAAGGTAAGGAATGAGGGATATCTTGTAGTGTACAATCCGTATGTGGAGCTGTATCACTATGAATCGAAATCCAGAGGACTGGAGGACACTCCGGAGAAGATGGCGCGGTTTAATAAAGAGATTGCAACGCTGGAGGGACATTGGCCGGATATTTTTAAAAAGCCGGATCCCTATTATAATCCCAATTTGACGTTAAAGAGCCAGGATTTTTCCTTAAAGCGCTTCTGACCGCAGCCAGTTATTTCTGACGATTTAGCGAAAGCAGTGTGCAGAGAGAAAAGGGGAGAAATGGTGAAAAGAGATGGAGGAAAAGAAAATGCGAGTATTGGTGACAGGTGTAAAAGGACAGCTTGGCCATGACGTAATGAATGAGCTTGCCAAAAGAGGCTATGAGGGCATCGGTGTAGATGTGGAAGAGATGGATATTACCGACAGGGAAGCCGTAGAGCGGGTGATGCGGGAGGTACACCCGGATAAGGTAGTACACTGTGCTGCCTGGACAGCGGTGGACGATGCGGAGGATAAAGAGGAGCTTTGCCGGAAGGTAAATGCCCTTGGAACGGAAAATATAGCCAGGATGTGCCGGGAACTTTCTGCGCCTATGATTTATTTAAGCACAGATTATGTGTTTGACGGAGAAGGCACCAGGCCCTGGGAGCCGGACGATGAAAGGCATCCCTTAAATGTATATGGCCAGACGAAATACGAGGGAGAGCTGGCAGTGGAGAAATATCTGGACGCCTACTTTATCGTGCGGATTGCCTGGGTGTTTGGGGTAAACGGAAAGAATTTTATTAAGACCATGCTCCGCCTTTCTGAAACTCACGATACCCTTACGGTAGTGGACGACCAGGTGGGCTCCCCTACCTATACTTACGATCTTGCCCGCCTTCTGGTGGATATGCTGGAAACGGAAAAATACGGCCGTTATCATGCCACCAATGAAGGTCTTTGTTCCTGGTATGAGTTTGCCAAAGAGATTTTCCGTCAGGCAGGGAGAGAGGTGAAAGTCCTTCCGGTTTCCAGCGAGGAATATCCGGCTAAGGCGAAACGCCCGCATAACAGCAGGATGAACAAAGAAAAATTAAAAGAGATGGGATTTACGCCCCTGCCTTCCTGGGAGGACGCGCTGTCCCGGTATTTGAAGGAGATTTTATAAATACGGATGAAAAAGATTTTGAAAAACGAAAGAACCATAGAATGGCTGCTGGTGGGACTGGTATTCGCAGTCGTTCTTGCCTGGTCCCTTACCACTGGCCGTCCGGGAGGACCGGATGAGTCCATGCGCTATGATGTGGCAAAGTATCTCTATGAGAATCCAGGCAGCCTGCCCCATGGGGACGAAAAAGAGATCCTGAATAAAACGTGGGGGATTTCCTACGCCTTTTATCCTATTCTTTCCTACATGGTGTCTGCGGTCTTTATGTGGATCGCCGGGCTGTTTAGTACCTCACAGGATGTGCTTCTGCACGCGGCGCGGCTTGCGGACGTCCTGTTTATCACGGGGGCGGCATGGTTTGTGATACAGGCGGGAAAGCGTCTGTTTGACCGGGAAAAGGCTTTATTATTTTCCTGTCTGGTGCTTTTTCTGCCGGGCTTTCTGTTTATAGGGACTTATGTAAATACAGATTCTCTGGCTCTTTTTGCGGCGGCGATGATCTTATACGCCTGGGCCAGATACCTTCAGGAAGGATGGACCTGGAAGAACTGCATCCTTCTCGCTGTAGGCATGGGGGTATGCTTTTTATCCTATTATAACGCTTATGGCTGGATTTTATGGAGCTTTTTCTTTTTCTGCTTTACCGTTCTTTTCTGCGGGCAGGGAAGTGCAAAGGAAAGGTGGAAGTTTTTATTTTCCAGAGGGCTTGTCATTGCCGGGATCACGGTGGCCCTTTGCGGCTGGTGGTTTGTCCGGAACTATTTTCTCTATGATGGAGATATTTTAGGAAGAAATGCAAGTACTCTCTGTGCGGAAAAATATGCCAAGGCAGGGTATAAGCCCTCCCAGCATATCACTCCGGCAAAACAGGGCTGGGGGATCAAAGAGTTCCTCCTGTACCAGAACCCGGGATGGAGACATAACTGGGTGATGACAGTGCTGGTAAGCTTTATCGGCGTTTTTGGAACCTTTGATATTTATATGAATGAAACGGTGAGCAAGGTGTACATACTCTTCCTTCTCATAGGCTGTGCGGGCGTGCTTTTCATGCTCCGGGAATTTTACTGGAAAAAGCGCTCTGTCTTAGTAGAGCGCACGACAGTGGGAAATACCAGGGTGAAGGTAAAGACCGTCCGAACCTCTATAGAATGGAATAAAAAAGGCCTGTTCCATCTGGCTATGGCTGCGGCTCTTGTGACGCCTGTCATCCTGTTTATCATTTATGCCTACTATAACGATAACCAGGCACAGGGGAGGTACATTATTTCTGCAGTCTACCCGCTGATGTATTTTGTAGTGTGCGGTTACAGCAAACTGCTGGAGCGTTTTGTAAAAAATAGGACCCTGCATGTGTGGTTTTACCGGATTGGGGCTTTGATTTGGTGCCTGGGGGGAATCCTTACCTATTTTCTGGTTATCCTTCCAAATTATATCTAAAGACCTGTAATAAAAAGAAAGGCAGATCGGCGTTCCTGAAGATCTTTAGGAATGTTAAGACAGAGAGATACGTGTGTATCATTGGTTGAGAATTGGATGGAAAAGTTTGCTGTGATAAAAAATCCATGAGATAAAAACAGAATTTTTCTGCTTTGTCCCATGGATTTTTTGTATTTTACCGGCTTTTGATTACTTTAACCATAAGTACCAGAAGCAATAGGAAAAGAACTGCGCCTACCCCTCCGATTACATAGTAGGGAACCGGTGATTTATTTGCTGTAAAATCATAGGCTTCCTGGAGATTTTCCTGTCCCTGGGTAAGGGCGGCAGTGTCCTCTGCCTGTACATCCTCCAAAACGGCGGTACCTACCTGAACGCCGCTAAAGAGGTACTGGCGGCGGATGCCGTTTTCGCCCTCAGTATCAGAAACCTTCACGTCTGCCTCAGAAGCAGTGGCTGGAATGACGACAGTGCCGCCGGACTTCAGGTTAAAATCATTTTCTCCCAGGGAAAGTTTCTGGAAATTATTGAAACCATAGTCTAAAAGTGTAACTGCCTCACTGTCTGTCTGTTCAGAAGTGCCCTGAAGGATGACGGCGATAAGGGTCATACCGTTGCGCTCTGCCGCACACACCAGAGTGCTGCCGGAGGCAGAGGTAGCGCCTTCCTTGCCGCCCAGGCATCCCTGGTAATAGTAGGGGCTGCTGGAGGTGAGAAGTGAAAACTTATTTGTAAGGGCTCTTTCCCCTCCAGATACATTGGTGGCCGGGATGGTATATGAGGTTGCGGCTGCAATGGTACGGAAGTCCTCGTTCCGCATTGCCGCTTTCATAATAAGCGCCATGTCATATGCGGTGATGTGCTGGTTTTCATCAGGAAGTCCGGTAGGATTGGTAAAGAGGGTGTTTGTACAGCCGATATCCTTGGCTTTCTGGTTCATCATTTCCACAAAACCTTCTACAGAACCGCCTACCTGTTCTGCTACCTGAAGGGCAACGTCATTGGCAGAAACCAGCATGATGGCGTAGAGACACTGTTCCATGGTCAGAACTTCGTCTAACTGAGCGGAAATGCTGGCGCCTCCGTCCGTAACACCGGAAACACCGGTTTCTGTCATAGTGACCTGATCGGTGAGAGCGCTGTTTTCCAGACAGACCAGGATGGTCATGATCTTTACTGCGGCAGCAGGGTATAAGGCCTGGTCCATATTTTTAGAATAAAGGATCGTCCTGGTGGATTCTTCCATAACTACAGCCGCGGTGGAAGTGATCTCAGGTCCCTGGGGCCAGCCGGAAATAGCGTTTGTAGCGATGGTATTTTCTGCAGCTGCGGCAGTTTCTTCCGCGGCAGAAACGCCTGTTTGGAAAAACATAGAAAGAGACAGGCTAAAAGCCAGTAATCCTGCTAAAATTTTTTTCTTCCTCATAGTATGTATGATCTCCTGTATTTCGTAAAATAATCATCCGATAGTATGCTGCTGTTGCTTCTTTCCTGCCTGACGGCATAGGATATTTCTAGTATAACACATTCCATCCTGTTCTTGCAAAAATTTTTATAATTCTGCAGCACCCCTTAAAAATTTTATTGGGGAGTCCGCCGGAAAAACTGTATGTAAGAGCTTGCTACTTGGAAAACGGTATGGTATCATTTTCAATGTAATTGACTTCATGTAAGATTCGAGGATAAAATAAATGGGAAAAGAAAAAAATCCAGTGGGACGGATCCAGTGGGGAAGAATGGTGAAAAAACTTTCCCCTTATACCCTGCAGAAGGGCTTCCGCTATCTAAAGCACTATGGTCCCAAGGAGTTCTGGATCCGGCTCCACGAAAGGTTTGAACCGGAGGAAGTCCCCTACGGGCCATGGTACGAGGCTTATAAGCCCGATGAGGCGGTCCTGGAAAAACAGAGAAAACATAAATTTGCAGACACACCCCTTATCAGCATTGCCGTCCCGGCCTATAAAACGCCGGGAGTATTTTTGCGCCAGATGCTTCTGTCCGTGCAGAAACAGACCTATACCAACTGGGAACTGTGTATTGCAAACGGAAGTCCGGAAGATAAGGAGATGGGACAGATCCTGGAAGAGTTTTCCGGGAAAGATCCACGCATACGCTATAAAAATCTCCATGAAAACCTGGGCATTGCGGATAATACCAACGAAGCCTTTTCTATGGCAAAGGGAGAATTTGTAGGGCTTTTGGATCACGACGATCTGCTTTCCCCCAATGCTCTTTATGAGGTGGTAAAGGCGGTCAATAAAGATGAACGTGTGGATGTGGTCTATACAGATGAGGATAAAGTTACCACAGATCTTACAGAGCATTTCCAGCCCCATTTAAAACCAGACTTCAGCCTGGATCTTTTGCGCTCCAATAATTATATCTGTCACTTCTTCCTTGTACGGCGGGAAATCCTGGAAAAGACAGGCGGTTTTAAAAAAGAGTTTGACGGAGCCCAGGATCATGACTTTATTTTCCGCTGTGTGGAACAGGCAAGGGAGATCGCGCACATTCCGGAAATTTTATATCACTGGAGAACCCATAAAGCTTCTACCGCAGATAACCCTGCCAGCAAGATGTACGCCTTTGACGCGGGAAAACGCGCCATCGAAGCCCATCTTGCCCGGATGGAGGTAAAAGGGATCGTAAGCCATACGAAGGATCTGGGATTTTTTAGGGTAAAATATCCGGTACAGGGAGAACCGCTAGTATCCGTTATCATCCCCAATAAGGACGAAGAGCCTACTCTTAGGGCGTGCATAGAATCCATCCGTAAAAACACCACATACAAAAATTACGAAATTATCATCATAGAAAATAACAGCACATCCAAAGAAATTTTTCAGTATTATAAAGAACTTTCTATGGAGGAAAACGTAAGGATCTTTAACTGGAAAAAAGAATTTAACTATTCTGCCATTAATAATTACGGGGCGCGTAAGGCAAAAGGGGATTATCTGCTGTTTTTAAACAACGATGTAACGGTGATCACTCCGGACTGGATGGAAGAGATGCTTGGCGTCTGCCAGAGAAAAGAGGTAGGCGCTGTAGGGGTGAAGCTGCTTTATCCGGACAATACCATTCAGCATGCAGGATGCGTGATCGGGATCGGCGGGATCGCCGGGCATATGTTTGTGGATATGCCGGCCGAGCGGACCGGATATCTTCATAAAGCGTCCATCCTTCAGGATATGAGCGCGGTGACCGCCGCCTGTATGATGATGAAGCGTGAAGCCTTTGAAAAAGCAGGAGGCTTTACGGAAACCCTTGCCGTGGCTTTTAACGATGTGGATCTGTGCCTGAAGGTACGGAAAGAAGGGTATCTGATCGTTTACGATCCATACGCACAGCTTTATCACATGGAGTCCAAGACCAGGGGAGAAGAGGACAGTGAGGAAAAACTGCGGCGGTTCCAGACAGAAATCGAATATATGAGATGTCACTGGCTGGATATATTGAAAAATGGAGATCCCTATTACAATAAAAATCTTTCCCTGACAAAATGGAACTATTCCTTAAAACCCCTTCCGGGAATGGGAAAGAAAAGATAAGGAGAAAAGATGCTGGAAGTATCTGTTGTGATTCCGAATTTTAACGGACTTGTATTTTTGGACGGCGTTTTAGGAAGCCTGGAACGGCAGACTATGAAAAGCTATGAGGTTATCCTTGTGGACAATGGCTCTTCCGACGGGAGCTGCCCTTATGTGACAGAGAATTATCCATGGGTGCATATTATCCAACTGCCGGAGAATTTTGGCTTCTGCAGGGCGGTAAACGAAGGAATCCGTATGTCAAGGGCAAAGTATGTACTGCTTTTAAATAACGACATAGAGGCGGAAGAAAATTTTCTGGAAGAAATGACCGCTGCAATGAGGCGCCATAAGAAAGCTTTTTCCTGTGCAGCCAAGATGATCCAGTTCCATGACAGGGAACGCTTAGACGATGCAGGAAATTATTACAGTGCCCTTGGATGGGCTTTTGCCAGAGGAAAGGGAAAGCCTGTGGATGCCTATGAAAAGGAGGAAAAAATTTTTGCCTCCTGTGCCGGGGCTGCCATTTACAGAAGAAAACTTTTTGAAAGAATCGGATATTTTGACGAAGAACATTTTGCTTATCTGGAAGATTTGGACATCGGTTATCGGGCGAGGATCTATGGATATGAGAACTGGTACGCCCCTAAGGCTATAGTCTATCATGTGGGAAGCGGAACTACCGGTTCCAGGTATAACCAGTTTAAGACCCGGTATTCTTCCAGAAATAATATTTATCTGATATATAAAAATATGCCTTTATTACAGGTGATTTTAAACCTTCCCTTTTTAGCGGCGGGATTTGGGATCAAACTTTTGTTTTTCGCTGTCAAGGGAATGGGAAGAGAGTATCTTGCCGGGATTAAAAATGGATTCCAGATAAGCAGGCGGGAAAAAAAGGTGCCCTTTTCTTTAAAACGGCTGCCATATTATGTAAAAATCCAGTTAGAATTATGGGTGAATATGGTGCGCCGCTTTAGGGGATAACTGGATATAAAAGAGAATTTCACAGAATTTTTATAAAATGAATGTTAAGATTTTATTGCATTTGAAGACTTTCTATTATAATATAAAGGCAATGAATTTGATTGAGGTGACAAAGATTGATTCAAGATAATCAAAAGAACTTCAGTCGTCTCCATATGCTGATCGATGCATTAGTAATTGCCGGTTCTTATCTTTGTGCGTGGGCAATAAGGTTCGTAGGACCTTTCGCAGATTCTGCTGTCAGGACGTTAAGTTTCCAGCAGTATATGTCACTTTTGATATTCATTGTGCCGGGTTATCTGCTATTGTATCACGCATTTACCTTATATACCCCCATGCGAATGCAGGGGAGGCGCCTTGTGCTGGCAAACATCATTAAGGCAAATACGCTGGGCTTCCTTCTCATTTTATCATCCCTGCAGATGATCAATGAGGGGGATTTTTCCCGTCTGACGATCTTGCTTTTTTATGTGATCAATATCTGTGCCGGATGGGGCGTCCGCATGCTGATCTTTTATCTGATGCGGGATATGCGAAAGCGCGGCCTGAACCAAAAGCAGGTGATCCTTGTAGGGTACAGTCGCGCCACAGAGGAATATATCGACCGTATCCTTATGAATCCCCAGTGGGGTTATGTTATCCGGGGAATTCTGGACGATAATGTTCCGGCGGGAACCGTATATAAAGGTATTAAGGTGATCGGCAGGATCGCAAACCTGATGGTGATCCTTCCGGCAAGCAGGCTGGATGAGATCGCGATCACATTGGGACTGAGCGAGTATTACCGCCTGGAAGAGATCGTGGCACTATGTGAGAAGTCAGGAGTACACACAAAGTTTATTCCCGATTATAATAAAATTATACCGACCAAGCCATATACAGAGGACATTTTGGGTCTTCCCGTTATTAATATCCGTTATGTCCCCTTAAGCAACACATTTAACGCACTGGTGAAACGGTGTATGGATATTGTTGGCTCCATTGCAGCGATTATCGTATCCTCTCCGGTGATGCTGGTGCTGTGTGCGCTGATCAAACTGACTTCCCCCGGGCCGCTGATCTATAAGCAGGAGCGGGTCGGCCTCCATAATAAAACTTTCTGGATGTATAAGTTCCGCTCCATGGAACTGCAGCCGGAGTCGGAGGAAAAGAAAGCATGGACGGTAAAAAATGATCCGAGGGTCACCGGCATTGGCAAATTCATGCGGCGGACAAGCCTGGATGAGCTTCCGCAGCTCTTTAATATCTTAAGAGGCGATATGAGCCTGGTTGGTCCAAGACCGGAGAGACCATTTTTCGTGGAAAAATTCCGGGAAGAGATTCCCAGGTACATGGTCAAGCATCAGGTACGCCCGGGACTTACCGGGTGGGCGCAGGTGAACGGCTACCGTGGAGATACTTCTATCCGAAAAAGGATTGACTGCGACCTGTATTATATCGAAAACTGGAGTATTGGTTTCGACATTAAGATATTATTTCTGACCTTTTTTAAGGGTTTTGTAAATAAAAATGCATATTAAAGATAAGGGGAAATATCATGCGAGGAAAAAGAAAAAAGAGGAAAAAGATATTATTTGCCATAGAAATCATTGTCCTTCTGCTGTTTATAGGCGGTCTGTACGTCTATGGACAGATCATGACCAGGCTGGATAAGATTGAGCAGCCGGTCCTGAATGAAGATCAGATCATCGTTAATCAGGAAGCACCACAAATGACCGGATACAGCACGTATGCTCTGTTCGGAATCGACCACAGGGATAAGAACGCAGCATTGGGAGCGGAAAACAGCGATACGATCATCATTGCCAGTGTAAATAATGACACCAAGGATGTGAAGCTGGTATCTGTTTACAGAGATACGCTTTTAAATATCGGAGACGACACTTATACGAAGGCAAATGCAGCTTACGCATATGGCGGGGCGGAACAGGCGATTTCCATGCTGAATACCAGCCTTGACCTGAATATTACCGATTACGCTACTGTGGATTTTAACGCCCTTGTTACGGTAATCGACCTTTTAGGCGGTTTGGACATCCCTATGTCTTATGCAGAGATCGAGCATATGAATAACTATAGTGTAGAGACTGCCGAAGAAACAGGAAAGACCTTTACTCCTATTGAAAAACCAGATCCGGCACCGGAAGACCAGGAAGCCATTATCGGAACCTATCATCTGAATGGCGTACAGGCAACCTCTTACTGCCGTATCCGTTATACCTCAAGTCTGGATATGGGAAGAACAGAGCGTCAGCGTATGGTCATTCAGTTGATCGTGCAGAAGGCGAAACAGGCGGGTCTGGGAACGATCTTTGATATTATGGATGAAGTGTTTCCTATGGTCACGACTTCTTTAAGCAAGCAGGAGATTTTGGAGCTGATTCCCGCAATGATCGGCTATAGTGTGGATGACACTGTCGGCTTCCCTATGGAATACAAATTTTCTGATATTAAGGGAAGTATTATCGTTCCTACCACTTTGGTGAGCAACGTAGAACAGCTTCATAAATTCCTTTACGGGGAAGAAACTGCTTACACTCCATCTACTGAGGTACAGGCATACAGCCAGAGGATCATAGAGATTGTAGGCGGTGAAGAACAGCTTACAGACGATGCACCGGTTACTTCAGAAGAAGATACTACTACAGACGACACCTTTATCTGGCAGGATACAGATACCGGTGAGAACGGATGGTCTGGAGGAGACAATACCTGGAGTGATGGATCGGATTCTGGGGGAGGCGGCGGAACCTGGACTGATCCTGGAACCGGAGGAGGAACTGATCCTGGAACTGGAGGAGGAACTACTGATCCTGGAACCGGAGGAGGAACTGATCCTGGAACTGGAGGAGGAACTGACCCTGGAACTGGAGGGGGAACCGATCCTGGAACTGGAGGAGGAACTGATCCTGGAACCGGAGGGGGAACCGACCCTGGAACTGGAGGAGGAACTGATCCTGGAACCGGAGGGGGAACTGACCCTGGAACCGGAGGAGGAACCGATCCTGGAAGTGGAGGAGGAACTGATCCTGGAACCGGAGGAGGAACTGATCCCGGAACTGGAGGAGGAACTGATCCTGGAACCGGAGGAGACGGAGGTTCAGCAGAAGTTCCCGCTGCTTAAGGCGGAAAGCTCCCTATAGCATAAAAAATAGTATTTAACAGATACTGTCTGTATGGAAACAAGCATATAAAACACAAAAAACCATCCCCATATAGAGATATAGGGGATGTTTTTTTTGGATAAGAGAGAAGAACATGGAAAAAGTAAAAGTAGATGTTATTATTCCCACCTACCGGCCGGGAAAAGAGTTTGAGACAGTCCTGGAAAGGCTTAATAAGCAGGAATATCCTGTGGAAAAAATACTGATCATGAATACGGAAGAGGAATTTTGGAACAGAGAATGGGAAAAGAAATTTCCTGCTTTGGAGGTTCATCATATAAAAAAAGAAGAATTCAATCATGGAGGAACGAGAAAAAAGGCTGCACAGCTTTCTAAGGGAGACATCATGGTCTTTATGACCCAGGATGCCATGCCGAAAGATAAAGGACTGATAGGGAACCTGATCCGTCCTATTTTGGAGAATAAGGAGGTTGCCGTGTCCTATGCGCGTCAGCTCCCCGCCAGGGACTGCAGTGTTATGGAACGTTATACGAGAGCCTTTAATTATCCGGAGAATTCTCTATTGAAAACAAAAAAGGATATTCCCCGTTATGGAATAAAAACATATTTTTGTTCTAATGTGTGCGCCGCTTATAAAAAAAGCATTTATGAAAGCCTGGGAGGTTTTGTGGATAGAACTATATTTAACGAAGATATGATCCTTGCGGGGAAGATGGTACAGAAGGGGTATGGAATTTTTTATGCCGCAAAGGCGGAGGTGATCCATTCCCATAATTATACCGGTCTGCAGCAGTTTCACCGAAACTTTGACCTGGGAGTTTCCCAGGCGGAACATCCGGAAATTTTTCGGGGGCTCCCGTCGGAAGGAGAAGGGATTCGTTTGGTGCTGAATACGGCAAAATTTCTTATAAAAAAAGGAAAATTCTGGATGCTTCCTTCCCTGATCGTCCAGAGCGGATGCAAATTTATAGGATACCGGGCAGGAAAAGGATATAAAAAGCTGCCGCGCAGGCTGGTCCTTTGGTGTACCATGAGCCCGGATTATTGGAGGTAAAACATCCTTTTTTAAAATATCCATCACATTTTAAACACAATTAACTGGTAAACTGGACACAACAATAAGAGATCAGGAAATATTTTTACATTAGAAGGGAGCAGCAAAGATGAGTGACGAAAGGAAATGGGAACAGACACCCGGAGAACCTGCTGGCACAGGAAACCTGCAGGGCGGCGGACCGGGGTCTCAGCCCTCTCAGAATATAGATACAAATTCCAATACAGGAGGTGGACCGGTTCCTCCCAGATATGCACATTATCAAATTAATCAGAATCCCTCCCCGGGATCAGGACCTGTAAAAAGAGAACCCCAAAAACCAAAAAAGAAAAAGGAAAGGGGGATGAGTCAGCGCTTTGGGATCGTGGTTGCCTTTGCCGTCGTATTCGGACTGGTGGCCGGCGTTGTATTCCAGGGCGTAAATTATATTTCAGATATGTATCTTACCGACTCAAGCACTTTGAATACACAGGTGGGAACCACAGGTACAGTAAACCAGGACTCCGTAACTGCCTCGGCAGGGAGCACTTCCGGGGATAATGGGAACCAGGCAGGGTCGGTGGCAAGTGTTGCAGAATCTGCTATGCCGGCAGTGGTTGCGATCACTTCAGTAAGTATTCAGGAGATTCCAAGCTTTTTTGGAAGCTTTGGCTTTGGCAATTACGGGGTGCAGGAGTATTCCAGCACAGGAAGCGGTTCCGGCATTATTGTAGGTGAGAATAACGATGAGCTCTTGATCGCTACGAATAACCACGTAGTGGAGGGCGCTACCACATTGAGCGTATGCTTTATTGGAAAGGATGTGGTAAACGCAGAAGAGGAAACCCAGAATCTTGCCAGCGGAAACGGCGATATTAACGTAGAAGATGCTGTAAGCGCCAAGATAAAAGGTACAGATTCCACCAATGACCTGGCTGTAGTGGCTGTGCAGAAGTCGGATATTCCTGAAGATACTATGGAACAGATTAAAATTGCGCAGATCGGTGATTCTGACCAGCTTGTAGTAGGCGAGCAGGTAGTTGCCATCGGAAACGCTCTGGGGTATGGACAGTCAGTTACTTCGGGCTGGGTTAGCGCTTTGAATCGCTCAGTGACATTGGATACCGGTACTACGGCAGACCTGATCCAGACAGATGCGGCGATCAACCCCGGAAACAGCGGCGGCGCATTGCTGAATATGAACGGTGAACTGATCGGTATTAATTCCGCTAAATACGCAAGCAATACCATCGAGGGTATGGGATATGCCATTCCTATATCTAAAGCGAAACCGATTCTGGAAGAACTGATGAACCGAACCACTCGGGATAAAGTAGATGAATCAGATGCAGCATACCTTGGCATTACGACAGCGGATCTCACTTCTGAGGCAATACAGATGTATAATATGCCGGCAGGGGCATTTGTAACAGACGTGGATCCAGGACAGGCAGCGGATAAGGCAGGAATCCAGAAGGGAGATATTATCGTGAAGCTGGATGGACAAAAGGTAAGCGATAAGTCGGATCTGGCGGATAAATTATCCTATTACGCAGCGGGGGAAACGATCACAGTTACCGTTGCAAGAGCTGACAATGGAGAATATAAAGAGCAGGATCTGGAGATCACATTAGGCTCCCGGCCATCCTCAGGAAATTAATAAGGGACATACGCAAAGGAACCTGGAAGCAGGTTCCTTTTGCAGTATGAAAAACCTTGCCGGCACGTTTGCCGTGGGCGGTGGCTGAAAGAAAATGAACTTTATAAAAACTTTATTTGATAGATATATAAATTATGTTATAATTTCCCTATAGTGGGGAATGCCAGATGCCATAGTGTACCAGGCAGAAGAAAGGAGATTATATGACAGACGAGTTTGACAATAGAACAGACTTGACAGAAGAGGAAAAGGATGAAAAAGAAGAATATGAAAAATATTGTTTTCTTTGTCACAGACCGGAGAGCCAGACGGGAAAGATGATCGATCTTCCCAATAATATACATATATGTCCGGACTGTATGCAGAAGAGCTTTGATACAATGAATCAGCACATGAGCAATGGGAAGATCAATTATTCAGACCTGTTTAATATGCCAAATGTGGGGATGATCGATCTGAGCAGTCTGCAGAACCCGGTTTCACAGCCCAAAAAGGTGAAAAAGAAAAAGAACGAGCAAAAGAAACCGGCACTGGATCTGCGGAACATTCCTGCTCCTCATAAGATCAAGGCATCTCTGGACGAGTATGTAATTGGACAGGAGCATGCCAAGAAAGTAATGGCGGTAGCGGTTTATAACCACTATAAACGTGTAGCTACAGATACTATGGATGACATTGATATAGAAAAGTCGAATATGCTTATGATAGGCCCTACCGGTTCCGGTAAGACTTATCTTGTAAAAACACTGGCGCGGCTTTTGGATGTGCCTCTTGCCATTGCGGATGCTACCTCTTTGACAGAGGCAGGGTATATCGGTGATGATATTGAGAGCGTAGTATCCAAACTTCTTGCGGCTGCCGACAACGATGTGGAAAAAGCAGAACACGGCATCATTTTTATTGATGAGATTGATAAGATCGCCAAGAAAAAGAATACAAACCAAAGGGATGTAAGCGGCGAGGCAGTACAGCAGGGGATGCTGAAACTTTTAGAGGGAAGCGAGGTAGAAGTCCCTGTGGGTGCCAACAGCAAAAACGCTATGGTACCCCTTGCTACTGTAAATACAAGAAATATTCTCTTTATTTGCGGCGGCGCTTTCCCGGATCTGGAAAATATCATCAAAGAACGTTTAAATAAACAGGCGTCTATAGGATTTTACGCAGATCTTAAAGATAAGTATGACAACGATCCCCATCTTCTGGAAAAGGTTACGGTGGATGATATCCGTGCTTTTGGCATGATACCGGAGTTTATCGGCCGCCTTCCTATTATTTTTACCTTGGAAGGTTTGTCCGAGGATATGCTGGTTAAAATATTAAAAGAGCCGAAAAATGCGATTTTGAAACAGTATCAGAAACTTCTGGAGCTGGATGAGGTGAAGCTGGAATTTGAAGAAGAGGCTCTGCGCGCCATCGCCGCCAAAGCAATGGAGAAAAAGACAGGAGCCAGGGCTCTGCGCGCGATTATAGAAGAATTTATGCTGGATATCATGTACGAGATACCCAAAGACGACAGCATTGGACAGGTGATCATCACCAGAGAATATATAGAAGGCACAGGCGGTCCCAAAATCCTTCTGCGGGGACAGGAGGTACCGCTTTTAGGAGTGGCTGAATAATAAAAAGACCGCAGCCATTGTGACAGGAAAGGGGTTGAAAGAATGGCTACAAAAGGATCGGAATTTTTTGATGAATTAGGTGTGACTATCGCGAAGACGGCAAAGGGGCTGGGAGAAAAAGCAGAAGTGCTCTATGAGACCCAGCGGCTTCGCGGAAGGATAGCCGGGGAAGAGCGCCTGATCGGAAAAATCAAAGAGGACCTGGGAAATATTCTTTACCAGCATTATCTGGACGGAGACACACTTCCGGACGAGCAGCGGATCTTGTGTGAGCAGATAGAACAGCATAAAGTATGCATTGAAGAATACAAAAAGAAAATGGCAAATTATAAGAAAAAGAAGATTTGTCCTTCCTGTAAAAGACATGTGGAGCAGAGCGTATCTTTTTGCCCGTATTGCGGCGCTGCCTGCCCGGATGAAGAGACGGAAGACAAGGCCGGAGATGTAGTGATAGAAGTTTCTCCTGAGGAAGTGGCAGAGGAACCTGTAACTGCAGCACAAGAAGGAGAAAAGCAGGAAAAAACAGAAGAGGAAACAAAAGAAGCTTAAATATTTAGATAAAAAGTTTTAACAATTTTGAAAAATATAGTTGCTTTTACTATAGAATTGGTTTAAAATGGCGGTGTAAGGAATCTTCATAACTATATAAATAAACTATAGGAGTGAAAAGGATGAGAAATAAAAAGTTATATCATGCATGTATGGCAAGTGCTCTGAGCGCAGCTATGCTTTTAACAAGTGTGCCGGTAAGCGCAGCAGAGTTTACCTCCGGTGACGCGGCAGTTGAAGCAGCGGCAGAGCCAGAAGAGTTATTTACCACAGAAGAAGCTGAGGATGCTTCCCAAGCTGCTGCACGGGCTGCTTCTGATCCGGTAAAAATTAATTCAGCTACTTTCCCGGATGCAAATTTCCGGTCTTATGTATCTTCCACATTTGACAAGGATAACAGCGGTGGTTTGTCTTCCTCAGAAATCAGCGCAGTAACAGAGATTAACGTACCCGGAAAAAATATCGCAAGGCTGAATGGTGTTGAAAGATTTACTTCTCTGACAAGATTAAACGCTTCCAATAATAAGCTTTCCAGTGTTAATCTTACGAAAAATACAAGACTGACGTATGTAAATCTTTCCAATAATAATTTGAAGCAGCTGGATCTGTCAAAATGTACACGCGGCCTTACCACTATTATGGTAAGCAACAATGCGCTGACTAAACTGACAATGCCAGGGGTTTCTTATTTGAAAAAACTGGATTATATTGATATAAGCCATAACCAGTTTGCTTCACAGGCAAATGCAGGTCTGTCAAATATTTCCTATTCCAGCTTAGAAAACTTAACAGAAATCAATGCAAGCAATAACAGGTTAACATCTTTTAACTGCTCTGGTTTCGAGGGAATCCTGGATCTGAGCAATAACAGGATCACCACCTTAAGCGGCGGAAACGAAGGTTATCAGGCAGCCGCTCTTTATCTGGACGGATCTGGAAATACACTGAGCAAGACTTCTAAAGTTGACTTTTCTGTTCTTGGCAACAGAGTTCCTTCACGTTTTACCTGCAGCAGTGCTGCAAGAAGCAAATTTGTCATGGTAACACCTAAGGTTTCTGCAACTTTAGCGAATACTTTGGATAAGGTGACAGTTTCTGTAGGTGCCTCTACAGATAACGCGACTGTCAGACTGGAAAGAAGAGTAGGAAGCGGTTCCTACCAGGCTCTCGCTACCTGGGAGCCAGGTGAGCTGGATGATCCGGAATTTGGCGAGAATATCTACACAGATAACGATGTAGATCCAGGAAAGACCTATACCTACAGAGTGACTGCAACAGTAAATGTACAGAACAAAGATAAAGTTCCTACCGCTTGGTCCAGCTCTAAGTCTGTAACTGTAAAAGCAGTGCCGAAGGCACCATCTATTACCGTTAAAAATGCTGGAAGAAGAGCCGTAACGGTTAGCTGGAAAGCTGTTCCAGGTGCATCTGGATACAATGTATTCATGGGCAGAAATAAAAACAATGTAACAAACTGCATCGCGAAATATACAACAAAGACAAGCGTTAAGAGAACCGGTCTTCAGAGCGGCGGAACCTACTACTTTAGAGCCAATGCTTATGTACAGGTAGACGGCAAGAGATATCCAGGTTCATACAGTGCAGTTAAGACGATCAAGGCAAAATAAAAATTACAGAAATTACAGCTTTATAAAAACGCCCCTCAGAGAAAATTTCTCTGAGGGGCAAATTTTTTTTGGGCGTTTGTTAAAAATAGATTCCTTAAAAATCATATAAAGTAAAACTGGGAAACCTTATAAGCTTTAAGGTTTCCCAGACAAAAAAGAATGCAGGAGATGGGACTTGAACCCACACGATCTTGCGACCACAGGCACCTGAAGCCTGCGCGTCTGCCAATTCCGCCACTCCTGCATTTCTGTGTTTCAGTCATTTCCTGACTGCTTGATTATAATACATCAGTTAGAGGAAAATGTCAACAGGAAAATGAAAAAAATTTAAAAAATTTTATAGAAAACTGAAAGAATTTGAGTGAGACTGAATTATTTTTAGCCTGGAATTCTGTTGAAAAAAGAATCTTCTTGTGATACAATCTTGAAGATTTAGGATAAAATAATAGAAAACAAGAGAAAGGGAGATTGTATGAAAGCATTTCTGATATTGGAAGATGGCACTGTTTTTACAGGAACCAGCATCGGTTCTACCAGAGAAGTCATCAGCGAGATCGTTTTTAATACTTCCATGACTGGTTATCTGGAAGTAATGACGGACCCTTCTTATGCGGGACAGGCGGTGTGTATGACCTATCCCTTAATTGGTAATTACGGAATTTGTTATGACGACCAGGAATCCAGAGGCCCATGGATCGACGGTTTTATCGTTCGGGAATTATCACGTATTCCCAGTAATTTCAGAAGCGTAGATACGATTCAGCATTTCTTATCCAAGCATGATATTCCAGGCATTGCCGGAATTGATACCAGAGCGTTGACGAAGATCCTTCGGGAGAAAGGTACCATGAACGGCATGATCACGGTCGATGAAAATTATGACTTAGATGCAATCCTCCCCCGATTAAAAGAATATACAACAGGAAAAGTAGTGGAAAAAGTAACCTGCCGGGAAAAAGAAGTTTTAAAAGGCAAGGGACCAAAAGTAGCACTGATGGATTTCGGGGCAAAGAGAAATATTGCCAGATCTTTAAATGCCCGGGGCTGTGAGGTTACGATCTATCCGGCTCTTACTACAGCGGAAGAGATTTTAAAAGATGCTCCCGACGGCATTATGTTAAGCAACGGACCGGGGGATCCAAAAGAATGTACTTCTATTATTGCAGAAATTAAAAAATTATATGATTCTGATGTGCCTATTTTCGCCATCTGTCTGGGACATCAGCTCATGGCTCTTGCCACAGGCGGAGATACCTATAAAATGAAATACGGACACAGAGGCGGAAACCATCCGGTAAAAGATCTTTCCACCGGAAGAGTTTATATCTCTTCCCAGAACCATGGATATGTAGTAGACGCCAAGGTTCTGGAAGAAAAAAATATCGCAAGACCGGCATTTGTTAATGTAAACGATGGGACAAATGAAGGTATGGCATACGAAGGAAAGAATATTTTTACCGTACAGTTCCATCCGGAAGCCTGCCCGGGACCGCAGGACTCCAGCTATTTGTTTGACAGGTTTATGGAAATGATGGGAGGAAAGAAATAATGCCGAGAAATAAAGAGATTAAGAAGGTACTTGTCATCGGCTCCGGGCCGATCGTCATCGGACAGGCAGCAGAGTTCGATTATGCGGGAACACAGGCTTGCCGTTCTTTAAAGGAAGAAGGATTAGAGGTAGTTCTTTTAAACTCCAACCCGGCTACCATTATGACAGACAAGGACATTGCAGACAGAGTATATATCGAGCCCCTTACCGTAGAAGTAGTAGAGCAGCTTATTTTAAAGGAAAAACCGGACAGCGTCCTTCCTACATTGGGAGGCCAGGCAGGCTTAAACCTTGCCATGGAGCTGGAGGAAAAGGGATTTTTTAAAGAGCATAACGTTCGCCTGATCGGTACTACTGCAGAGACCATTAAAAAGGCAGAGGACCGTCAGGAATTTAAAGATACTATGGAAAAGATCGGTGAGCCTGTGGCAGCGTCTAAGGTAGTTACCACAGTGGAAGACGGTCTTGCCTTTACCAATGAGATCGGATACCCGGTAGTGCTCCGCCCGGCTTATACCCTGGGAGGAAGCGGCGGCGGTATCGCCAATAATGAGCAGGAACTTCGGGAAATCCTGGAAAACGGCCTGCGCCTTTCCCGAGTGGGAGAAGTTCTTGTGGAGCGCTGCATTGCCGGATGGAAAGAGATCGAGTATGAGGTTATGAGGGACAGTGCCGGGAACTGTATCACTGTCTGCAACATGGAGAATATCGACCCGGTAGGCGTTCATACAGGAGACTCCATCGTAGTGGCTCCTTCCCAGACTTTGGGGGACAAAGAATACCAGATGCTTCGTACCTCTGCTTTAAACATTATCACAGAACTTGGCATTACAGGCGGCTGTAACGTACAGTATGCCCTTCATCCGGAAAGCTTTGAGTATTGTGTGATCGAAGTAAACCCACGTGTGAGCCGTTCTTCTGCCCTTGCAAGTAAGGCTACAGGTTATCCTATCGCAAAAGTAGCGGCAAAGATTGCCCTTGGTTATACCCTGGATGAGATCCCAAATGCCATTACCGGAAAGACTTACGCAAGCTTTGAGCCTATGCTGGATTACTGCGTAGTTAAGATTCCGCGTCTGCCTTTTGATAAATTTATTACGGCAAAGAGAACGCTGACCACACAGATGAAGGCTACTGGCGAGGTAATGAGTATCTGCCACAGCTTTGAAGGAGCTTTAATGAAAGCGATCCGTTCTTTGGAGCAGCATGTGGACAGCCTTTTGTCCTATGATTTTTCCGGGCTTTCCCAGGAAGACCTTTTGGACGAGTTAAAGATCGTGGATGACCGCAGGATCTGGAAGATTGCCGAAGCTATCCGCCGGGGACTTTCCCAGGAGGAAATTCACCGGATTACAAAAATCGATTTGTGGTTTATCGATAAGCTGGCAATCCTGGTGGAAATGGAGGAGATTTTAAAGAAACAGGAACTTACCCCATCCACCCTTTTGGAAGCAAAGCGCCTGGAATTCCCGGACAATGTGATCGCGCGCCTCTCTGGAAAGACAGAAGCAGAGGTAAAGGAAATGCGTCGGGAATACGGAATCATAGCAGCTTATAAGATGGTAGATACCTGTGCGGCAGAATTTGCGGCAGCTACGCCTTATTATTATTCTGTATACGGAGATGCCGGCATCGAAAATGAAGCGGTGGCAACCCCGGATAAGAAGAAAGTCCTTGTACTTGGTTCCGGCCCTATCCGTATCGGACAGGGAATCGAATTTGACTTTTGTTCTGTACACTGTACTTGGGCGTTCTCCAAAGAAGGATATGAGACGATCATCGTTAACAATAACCCTGAAACAGTAAGTACAGACTTTGATATTGCAGATAAGCTGTATTTTGAACCTCTGACTCCGGAAGATGTGGAAAATATCGTAAATATTGAAAAACCAGACGGTGCGGTAGTGCAGTTCGGCGGTCAGACAGCCATCAAGCTTACAGAAGCTTTAATAAAGATGGGTGTAAAAATCTTAGGAACTTCCGCAGAAAATGTGGATGCAGCAGAGGACAGAGAGTTGTTTGACCAGATCTTGGAGCAGTGCGAGATCCCCCGTCCAAAGGGACACACGGTATTTACCGCCGAGGAAGCGAAAAAGGCAGCAGCAGAGCTTGGTTATCCGGTTCTGGTACGCCCTTCCTATGTTCTTGGGGGACAGGGAATGCGTATTGCGGTAAGCGATGAAGACGTAGAAGAATATATCGGAATTATCAACCAGATCGCACAGGAGCATCCGATTCTTGTGGATAAGTACCTTATGGGAAAAGAAATCGAAGTGGATGCTGTATGCGATGGAGAGGATATCCTGATTCCGGGTATTATGGAACATATTGAGCGCGCGGGGGTTCATTCAGGAGACAGTATCTCTGTTTATCCTGCACAGACCATCAGCGCTAAGGCAAAGGAAACAATTGCAGAGTACACCCGCCGTCTGGCGAAAGCGCTCCATGTGATCGGTATGATCAACATTCAGTTTATCGTGTGCAACGAAGAGGTGTACGTGATCGAGGTAAATCCCCGTTCCAGCCGTACAGTGCCGTATATCAGCAAGGTAACGGGTATTCCTATCGTTCCTCTTGCCACAAAGGTGATTCTTGGTTATAAACTGAAAGACCTTGGCTATAAGCCTGGACTGCAGCCGGAAGCAGAGTATATTGCCATTAAGATGCCGGTATTCTCCTTTGAGAAGATCCACGGGGCGGACATCAGCCTGGGACCGGAGATGAAGTCTACCGGAGAATGTCTGGGTATTGCCAAGACCTTTAATGAAGCTTTGTATAAGGCGTTCCTGGGAGCAGGAATCCGTCTTCCAAAATATAAAAATATGATCATTACCGTGAAGGATGAGGATCAGCAGGATATTGTTCCTATTGCAAGAAGGTTTGAGGCACTGGGCTACCGTATTTACGCCACAAGAGGCACGGCAAGGGCCTTAAAGGAAAACGGGATCAAGGTGATCCGTACCAATAAACTGGAACAGCCGGCTCCGAACCTTTTGGATTTGATCCTTGGACATAAGATCGATGTGGTTATCGATACACCGCCTCAGGGTGTGGAACATCAGAAGGATGGATTCCTGATCAGAAGAAATGCCATTGAAACTGGTGTGAATGTGCTGACCAGCCTGGATACAGCGGAAGCTCTTGTGACCAGTTTGGAAAATACAGATCTGAATAACCTGACCCTGATCGATATCGCTACCATTGACCGGAGATAAGGAACAAGAAAATACATGTTTTTCTCTTTTTTGTCAGCACACAAATGTCCTGACGGGGATGGGAAAAATTTCAGAGCTCCAGAAAAAGAAGTTTACGAAGTGAATCAGGTGTAATATACTTAAGAGGATGAAGAAAAATAAGGAAGCTTCATCCTCTTTTGCGTATCTTAAGGATGAGCGGCAATGGGGTGAAGAGAACAGAAAGGGGAATGTATGGATATTTTAGAGATTTTAAAGGCAGTGCTCCTGGGTATCGTAGAGGGAATCACAGAGTGGCTGCCAATAAGCAGCACCGGACATATGATCCTGGTGGATGAATTTATTAAGCTGGACGTAAGCCGGGAATTTAAGGACTTTTTCCTTGTAGCCATTCAGTTAGGGGCAATCCTGGCAGTAGTTGTCTTATACTGGAGCAAGCTGTGGCCGTTTCGTATCAATAAATTGTCAAAGCAAAAAGAAGCGGCAATTTCAAGGCAGCCTGCAGTTTCCAGATGGATACTGACATTTGTGGAGCGGTTTTGCGATAAAGAGAAATGGATCTTATGGTTTAAAATACTGGTCGCCTGTATCCCCACCATTGTTATTGCGCTTCCCTTTAACGATTACATAGAAGAAAAATTTAACAACTATGTGGTGGTAGCCATCGCATTGATCGTGTATGGCGTCCTTTTTATCATCATAGAAGATTACAATAAAAAGAGAAAGCCGGTGTGCACGTCTTTAGAGAAATTATCCTTTAAAACGGCGTTTCTTATTGGGATTTTTCAGGTTTTGTCGGTGATTCCCGGAACCTCCCGTTCCGGTTCCACTATCATAGGAGGGATTCTTGTAGGAACTTCCCGTACGGTAGCGGCGGAATTTACATTCTTTCTTGCAATCCCGGTAATGTTTGGGGCAAGCCTTTTAAAACTTTTGAAATTTGGTCTGACCTTTACTGCCAGCGAAGTGGTCATACTTGTGGTGGGCTGCGCAGTTGCCTTTGTGGTTTCTATACTGGCCATTAAATTTTTGATGAGTTACATCAAAAAGCATGATTTTAAGGCTTTTGGCGTGTACAGGATCGTTCTTGGCGTTTTGGTGCTGGGGTATTTTATTGGAAAAAATTTATTGGGATAAATTTTTATGGGATGCAGAAAAAGGATAACAGGAGGGTTTTTATGGGAAATTATGTAATGGCATTAGACCAGGGGACTACAAGTTCCCGGTGCATCTTATTTGACAAAAAAGGAACCATGTGCAGTGTGGCGCAAAAAGAGTATACCCAGTATTATCCCAAAGCCGGCTGGGTGGAACACGATCCACATGAGATCTGGTCTTCCCAGATGGCAGTGGTAAAAGAGGCAATGGGAAAAATCGGGGCGGATATAAAAGACATTGATTCCATCGGCATCACAAATCAGAGAGAGACTACCATTGTCTGGGATAAGATAACGGGAAATCCCGTCTATCCCGCCATTGTATGGCAGTGCAGAAGAACAGCCAAGATGGTGGAAGAGCTGGAAAAAGATGGATTGGCCCAGGTGATCAGAGAAAAAACCGGACTGATCCCGGATGCATATTTTTCCGGGACGAAGCTTCGCTGGATCCTGGATTATGTGCATGGGGCAAGAGAAGCCGCGGAAAAAGGGAACCTTTTGTTTGGAACTGTGGATACCTGGCTGATCTGGAAACTGACCAGGGGCAAGGTGCATGTGACGGATTATACCAATGCCTCCCGTACCATGCTTTTTGATATCCATAAAAAGCAGTGGGACGAGGAGATTTTAAAGCGGCTGGACATTCCAGCCTGTATGCTTCCAGAAGTAAAGCCCAGTTCCTGTATTTACGGCTATACCGATGAAGGGATTATGGGCGGCAGGATTCCCATAGCCGGGGCTGCCGGGGATCAGCAGGCGGCGCTTTTTGGCCAATGCTGCACCCAGCCGGGGGATGTGAAGAATACATATGGCACAGGCGGTTTCCTATTAATGCATACGGGAAATGAGGCGGTAAGCTCAGAAAACGGGCTTTTGACCACTATGGCAATAAATGGGGACGGTACGCCGGGATATGCCCTGGAAGGCAGTGTGTTCGTGGCGGGAGCGGCTATCCAGTGGCTGCGGGATGAGCTTAAGATCCTGGAAAGCGCGCCGGAATCAGAAAAATACTGTACTTCTGTGCCGGACAGCAACGGCGTTTATGTGGTGCCTGCTTTTACCGGCTTAGGAGCGCCTTACTGGAACCAATATGCAAAAGGTACGATCCTGGGGCTTACCCGGGGAGCGGACAGAGCGCACCTGATCCGCGCCACTGTGGAATCACTGGCATATCAGGTATATGACGTAATAAAGGCAATGGAAATGGACGCGGGCAGAAAGCTGAATTCTCTGCGGGTAGACGGCGGAGCCAGCGCCAATGATTTCCTGATGCAGTTCCAGGCGGATATTTTAGATGCCAGTGTAGTGCGGCCAAGCTGTATCGAGACTACGGCCCTTGGGGCAGCGTATCTGGCAGGGCTGGCTACAGGATTTTGGAAGGATGCGGAAGAAGTGAGAGAAAACTGGCAGCAGGAAAGGGTATTTGTTCCGCAGATTTCCGGAGAGAAAAGAGAGAATCTTTTAAAGGGCTGGAAAAAAGCAGTACGGTGTACTCTGGAATGGACGCGAGAGGAAGAAGAAAATTAAGCACAGAAGAATTTGACAAAAAGTACTTATGGAGGCAAAAATATTATGAAAAAATCTGCGGTAACGGTTTGTATACTTTGTTTGGCGCTGGCTTCTTTTGGAAGCGGCTGCGGCGGTTCTAAAGGCAGAGGGGAGATCACCCCAACTCCGGCACCTACAGCGACCCCAACGCCAGTGCCGGCGACGCCGACTCCTATTCCCACTGCGACCCCAGCGCCTAAGCTGATCGGAGTAAAGACGGATACATCCAGATACATATCCCTGACAAACAGTACAGGAGTGGATTTAAGGAAGATCTATATCCGGGTCTCCGGTACAGAAGAGTGGGGAAATAACCTGATTCCCGCGGAATCTTCTGTGAGGGCTGCAGAAGAGGTAAATATGTATTATGAGCCGTCAGCAGAGGAAGGCACGTTATACAATATGCAGATTGTCGCCGAAGATGGAAACACTTATGAGATCTACAATGTGGAGCTGAGCGATATGGAACGGGCAAGTCTCCACCTGGAGGAAGGGAGTGTATATTTAAGATATTTAAGCCTGAGTACAAAGAACGAGACAACTACCACAGAATCGGACTCCTATGACGCCTCCTACGAGGATAGCTCTTATGACAGCGGATATTACGAGGACAGTTATTACGACAGCAGCTATGACGATAGTTATTATGACGACAGTTATTATGATGACAGCTATTACGACGACGGGTACTATGACGACAGTTACGAGGATGGCTATTATGATGACGGTTCTTATGACGATGGTTCCTACGATGACGGCAGCTACGATGATTCCGGAGACGGAACAGATACCGGCGGGGATTACAGCGACGGATCCGAAGGAGATATTGTCTGGGACGAAGATGGAAACTGGAGTGAGTATTAAAGCGTAACTTTCGTAATTGATGGGTTTAGACAATAATAAGCAGCAAAAAATCAGCTCTTGTCTGTGCGACAAAGGGCTGATTTTTTGTTGGTGGTTTTATTACGGGCTGCGCGCCTGCTATTTAAAAAACTTATTTTCTGTCAAATACGCCAGTCATTCCGGCTTCTTCTACCCAGCCGCGTATGGTATCGGAATCGGTGCTGTAACGGTTTATTTCTTTCATTCTCTCAAAATATACAGATCCTGAGAAGGTATATTTGCGGGAGCGTCCCTCTTCGGTTTCCATTTCTTTCTTTACAAAGGCAATGGCATCGCCGATCACAGTGCTTTCCGGAAGGGTCAGAGGTTCTTTTCCTTCACAGTACAGAACCGCATTGTATCCTGCCAGTACGCCGGTAACGATGGCTTCGGTGTGTCCCACCAGAAGACCTGCTTTTTCTCCGGCACAGAACAGATTATCCACGCCTTCTACCTGCAGTGCATTGCTTCTTGGAGCCATAGCGAAGTAGCGCATGGAATTTCCTTTTCCGCCGGAATAAGGATCTTCATAGCGTGCATTTTCAAAGCCTGGTATCTGATGCAAAGTTTCCAGATTATAAAATGGCGTCATCAGCTTTGCGTGTCCGGTGTCCAAAAGAACGATATTATCCCGGAACTGGGGCAGAGCGTACTGCTGGCAGCATTTGATGCCCAGATGGTCTTCGCGGAGTTCCTGGGGAATAGGCCAGACAACCACGCCTTTTTCATCCAGTTCTTTTACGATTTCCGGAGCCAGGGACTCTTTTAAAAGCTTACAGGAACCACTCATGGAACCTACGCTTCCATCTGCTTTCTTTCCCTGCATTTCCTCTACACCGGCAAGGCCTGTAACAGATACACGCCCGCCGAAGCTTGGACATCTTAACACACACATAGCGCAGCCGTTGCCGTATTTTGTGCAGTTATTCATAGGACCTGCTGTTCCTGTAGCATCAATAAATACGTCGCCCTGGTAAATATTGCCGTTTCCGTCTTCTATGCTTATGATTTTATTGCTGTCTTTTTTCAGTTTTGTGATCCTTGCCTGGAGACATACCTGGATTCCAAGGGACTGGATATATCTGGTGACCGCTCCGGAGATAGTTGCCACATCGTAAAGGTCTGCGTGGGCATGACCGGGAAATTCCACGTTTTTATGGCGAAGGTTCTGGTCAATAACCTGGAATAATTCACCGCCGCCCATGGCGATCATTTCTTCTGTAGCGGTGTATCTTCCGTTATTTCTCATGATGCCGCCTACCAGACCGGTTCCAAGAAGCATATCTGTCCTTTCTAATAAAGTCACCTCAGCCCCTAATTTTCTGGCTTCGATAGCGGCTGCACATCCTGACCAGCCGCCTCCTGCAATCACAACTTTTTTCATTGCTGATTTCTCCTTTACATTTAAGTCAAAATTTCTTTTCTGTTTCTGATATTAGAACCAGGATTTTTATCTAAAAATACCTTAGTTTTTTTCTCTTCTTTTGTCAATATCTTTAACAGAAAAAAATGCGCCTGCACTATAATTTTTTCTGTCGGATTATTGACATTGTGGCTGTGCTATGATAGTATTTTGCTTTAGCGGAGCAGAGTGTCGGAGGGGATGTAAGTCCCGCTTTTTACATAAATTCTATTGCAAACAGGAAGGTTCCTTCCAAGGGCGTATTCTGAATCTGTTGTTCTGTGCCGTAATTTGTTATATTTAAAAGGAGATTGCCTTATGACTACTCTGTCTCTGGTACATTACATTTTTATTTTTATGACGATTCTGATCCTTGTTTTCCTTATGATGAAAAAAGAGATCGTGATTCCCTGCGTGGTGGGTATTTTTCTGATCGCCCTTGCCTATACAGGTAATGTGGTTTCTGCGGTCCAGGCTTTAAATAATGCGGTTATCGTCTCAAATGGAGAACTGTTCAGTATCATGCTGGTCATCGCCGTAGTTACCGCTATGTCAAAAGCTATGCATAAAGTAGGCATTGATGAGATCATGATCCGGCCGGTGAGGAAGATTATTAAAAAGCCTTCCGGTGCCTTTTGGGGAATTGGTATCTGTATGCTTATTATTTCCTGGTTGATATGGCCTTCCCCAGCAGTAGTCCTGGTTGGAGCGCTGCTTTTGCCGGTAGCAGGCCGTGTAGGTCTTCCGGCTATTTGGGCGGCTGTGACCATGAATATCTTTGGTCATGGAATGGGACTGTCCTCTGATTTTTTCATTCAGGGAGCACCTGCTATCACGGCGGCCAGCGCAGAACTGCCGGTGACATCCGTTATATCTGCATCGGTTCCTTTGTGGCTGGTTATGTCCGTTACTGTTGCCGTGATGTCATTTATCATGATGAAGCGGGATATGAAAAAGAATCTTGTCACAGAGACAAAAGAGATTACAACGGATTATGCTGAGTCAGAAATCACCAGACCTGTGCTGGCTAAGGTTCTGGCCATTGTGGTAGCCTGTTCCTTTATCGCCATTATTATTGCGATGATCGTCCTGCACATCCAGGGCGGAGATGCTACGGCCTTTGTGGCAGGTACAGCGCTGATCCTTACCTGTGTCATTACCATTGCCGGTTCCGGTTTTCCGGCGGCTTTAGGAGATACGGTGGATTATTTAAAAGAAGGGTTTGTTTTCTCTGTGCGTATCTTTGCTCCTGTACTTGTGATCGCGGCATTTTTCTTTCTTGGAAGCGAGCAGTATGCCGTATCTGTATTTGGAGAAGGCGCACCGGCTATTTTAAATGATATCAGTTATTTTATTTCTGAACATGTACCAGTGAACAGTGTGTTCTGTGTGATTATTGAGATCCTGGTAGGCGTCATCACCGGATTGGATGGTTCTGGCTTTTCCGGCCTTCCTCTGGTTGGATCTATTGCAGGAACCTTTGCCGCTACTACAGGGCTGAATACGGCAATTTTGGCCGCTTTAGGACAGCTTACTACTGTCTGGGTAGGAGGCGGAACCATCATCCCATGGGGCGTTGTTCCTGTGGCGGCGATCTGCGGCATCTCCCCCAGCGAGCTTGCACGTAAAAATATGATTCCTGTGGTTACGGGTATTGTAGTTACGGGAATTGTTGCCTTGTTCTTGGTGTGATTTTGAAAAATTAGAAAACAGGATTTTACAGTAAATGTCAGGAGGGACCGACGCACAGTTTTGTGCAGCGGTCCCGCCTGTTTATTTCAGATAAGTGATCTCACCGATCCGTCCCGTGTCATATCCTGTTTGCCCCTGTATTCCGGTGCGGAAATCTTCGCTGCGGACAATATCCAATAAAGCAGAAAAACCAGGCTTATTTAAGGATGCCCTTTCTGTTACCAGATACATGGGCATATTTATAAGGGGCAGAAAGTCCAGCGCAGGAGACTGGCGAGCCACATACTCTTCGCCCAGTGCGGCATCTGCTTTTCCGCTTCCTACTGCGGCGGCGGTGGAAAGGTCGGAGACCAGTTCTTTCCGGTAGCCGGAGATATCTGAGGCGAGGATTCCGGCATCAGTGAGAGCTTTGTCCAGATACATCCGTCTGGTGCTGCCCTTCTCTCTGTTTGCCAGGATTACATCTGCCCTTGTCAGATCCTGCAGGCCGTGGATTCCTTTGGGGTTTCCTTTTTGCACGTAGATGCCAAGAGGAAACTCGTATAGGTGGATAACTGCAAGAGCGGTTCCGGGTACAAGGGCTGGAATGTTCTCCAGGGGCAGGCTTGCTGCCGCAACATGTGCTTTTCCAAAGTAAAGAGAATATAGACTGTTATAGGTATTCATATGAGACTGAAGCACAGGCATCCCTTTGGGGTGGACCGCCATCTGGCTGCAAAGAAGTTCCAAGGCAGGAGAGGTCTGTCCGCAAAGGATCAGACCATTGGAATAAAGCAGATAATCTCTTTTCAGAAGAGAGCTCTCCGGCAGAAAGTCTATGTCTGTGGGGAGAGCCGCTGTTTCCTGTACTGTGCCATGCACATACTGATCTAACTGCTCCTCACTGATGCGAAGCTGTTTGCCGACTTTGGAGGAGACCAGCTCGCCCCGCTTGATCAGTTCGTAGACAGTGGTCTTTTTTATCTTCAGCTTATCTGCAACTTCCTGAGCGGTATAGAATTTATTCATCGATTCCCACCATTACGTTTGTCGCTTTGATGACAGCATAGGCGTCAGAGCCTACTTCAAGTTTTAATTCTTCTACTGCTGCGCAGGAAATAGTGGCAACCACGATGTTTCCGCCGCCGATGTCAATGGAAACGATGGAATTTACGGCTCCTTTATTGATGCTGACTACTTTTCCTTTTAATTGATTACGTGCACTTAACTTCATGGTGTTTATGTCCCTCCTGAATATAAAAATTGATTGTAGTACATTCCGCTGCATTTTCTGAAGTGCCAGCGAAATATGTTGTAGTATCTATGGTATCATAGGCAAACAGAATTGACAAGTCCACCAGAATTAGTTAAAATGAATAAAACAAAATAAAACAAAACAAAAATGAACGAAAGAGGGTACATGTATGAAGAAAAAAATTTTGTTGGTTACATTGGCTGGAATTTTGGCTGCAGGGATGCCGGTTAGCGTATTTGCAGCAGAAGAGGAGAGCGAGGTAAAAGGGGAAGTATATGCCTTTATCGCTGCCAGTCTGAGCAACTCTATGGAAGAAATCCAGAAAAACTTTAACGAGCTTTATCCGGATGTGGAAATTTTTTATAATGCGGACAGCTCCGGCACATTACAGACCCAGATAGAGGAAGGGGCGCGCTGCGATATCTTCTTCTCCGCTGCACGCCAGCAGATGGATGCACTTCTGGAAGAAGGACTGGTAAAAGAGGATACCGTATCAGACCTTCTGGAAAACAAAGTAGTTCTGATCAAACCGGCAGGAGGAGAGACTGCGGTAACTGGTTTTGAAAATATTACAGACGCTGCGAATATCGCCCTCGCCGGGGAGAGTGTTCCGGTAGGACAGTATGCAAGAGAAATCTTTACGAATCTTGGAATCATGGAAGATGTAGAGCAGATGGAGATCAATGAGGGCAAGAACGTAACAGAAGTCCTTGCAGCAGTAAGTGAAGGAAGCAACGAGGTAGGCGTGGTTTATGCCACAGATGCGGCGTCTGTTGCAGACAGTGTGGAAATCATTGCAGAGGCTCCGGCAGACAGCCTGGATACGCCTGTATTATACCCGGTAGGTATGACAGAAGACAGCGAAGCTACAGAGGACGATCTGGCCGCAGCAGAGCTGTTCCTGGAATATATCAAGTCAGAAGAGGCTATGAAAGTGTTTGAGGAGTATGGATTTGCTCCGTACACAGCAGAAGCGGCAGAAGATGCTGCTGATGAAACGGAAGCTGCTGCAGAAGAAACAGCAGAGGATACAGCGGATGAAACAGCTTCTGAAGAAAGCACAGAAGAAGCTGCAGATACTGAGGCAGAAGAGGAAGCTGCAGAATAAGAAAGTATAGCGGGGAATAAGGATGGAGTTTTTACAGGAAATTAACTGGAGTCCTCTGTGGATTTCTTTAAAAACCGGGGTCGTGGCTACGGTAATTGCTTTTTTTGCAGGGATATTTTTTGCAAATCTGGCAATGAAGCTGCGCCCTACCGCCAGGGGGATCCTGGACGGGGTGCTTACCATGCCCCTTGTACTTCCGCCTACGGTGGCCGGATTTTTCCTGCTTTTGCTTTTTAGTCTGAAAAGACCATTCGGAAGCTTTCTATTAGAAAATTTTGACATAAAAGTGGTGCAGACATGGAAAGGCTGTGTCATTGCTGCTGCGGTGATCGCCTTCCCATTAATGTACCGTAATGCCAGAGCTGCCTTTGAACAGGTGGACGTAAACCTGCGCTATGCGGGGCAGACTTTGGGAATGAGCGACAGGCAGATCTTCTGGAAAGTGATCATGCCAGCCGCCGGCCCTGGAATTGCCTCGGGAACGGTGCTTGCATTTGCCAGAGCCATTGGGGAATACGGAGCTACCTCCATGCTGGCAGGAAATATCCTTGGAAAGACCCGGACCATATCTGTAGCCATCGCATCGGAGACGGCGGCAGGAAATTACGGTACAGCGGGCTTTTGGGTTGCCATTATCCTTACCTTGTCCTTTGTGATCGTGGCTGCCATTAATATCATCTCCGGGCGGGGCATGAAGATAAGAAGGTGGATCTGATGGCGATAAATGTAGATATTAAAAAAAAATTTAAAGGTTTTTCCCTTCAGGTGAAGTTTGAAAGCGAGTCTTCTACAGTAGGATTTCTGGGAGCGTCCGGAAGCGGAAAGAGTATGACTTTGCGGTGCATAGCGGGAATTGAAACGCCGGATTGCGGAAAGATCGTGGTAAATGGAAAAACCGTATTTGATTCAGAAAAGAAAATCAATCTGAAGCCTCAGGAGAGAAGGATTGGTTATCTTTTCCAGAATTACGCACTTTTTCCCACTATGACGGTAGAGGAAAATATTGCCTGCGGTTTTCGGGGCGGCAAGATGCAGCTTCAGGAAAAAATCAAAGATTTTATACAGAGATATCGTTTGGAAGGTTTGGAAAAACATTATCCATCCCAGCTTTCCGGCGGACAGCAGCAAAGAGTCGCACTGGCGAGGATGATGATCGGCGAGCCGGAAGTTATCCTCTTAGACGAGCCGTTTTCTGCTCTTGACGGGTATCTTAAGGACGTGATGCAAAGAGACATGCAGGATTTTTTAAAGGGCTACGATGGGGATATGATCATGGTGACCCACAGCCGGGATGAAGCGTATAAATTTTGCGAACAGCTTATGCTTTTAAAAGAGGGGAAAACGATTATTTTCGGAAATACAAAAGAACTCTTTAAGCAGCCTGTTCTTTTAGAGGCGGCGCGGCTTACCGGGTGTAAAAATTATTCCGGTATAGAGATCCTGGATAAACACCATGTATATGCAGTGGACTGGGGATTAAGCCTTCGTACAGAGCAGGAGGTGACGCCTGATAGGATGTACGTGGGGATTCGGGGACACTGGATGCGTCCCGCTTCTGAGAAAAGGGAAAACTGTCTTCCCATAGAGCTGGAAGAATACATAGAAACGACTTTCGAGCACCAATATCTTGTGAAAAATAAAGAACAGGAAGGTGCCGCATCTCTTTGGTGGATGTGCCCGAAAACTAGTTTTGAGTCAGACCCCAGCTCCCACCTGCCTGAATACTTGTACCTTCCGCCCGAACATCTGATGCTCCTTCGCTGACAGAGCGCAAAAGATTTTTCTCCGAAAAATAAAAAAGGTTAAAAATAAAAGAAACAGGGGATGTGGGAGAATATAATAGTTGCCTATGGCTGGCAATTATCTATTGTCCGTCATCCCCTGTTTCTTTTTTGTGCTGATTGGCGATTACATCCTTTTAAACTTTATCTCTTAGAATATTTAATATAATCCACCACCATCATCGCCAGCTTAAACGTCAGCGCATCTTCAAAGGTCCGTATATCCAGGCCAAACTTCTTCTGCAGTTTTTCAAACCGGTACACAAGGGTATTCCGATGTACATAAAGCTGCCGGGAAGTCTCTGAAAGGTTCAGATTGTTCTCAAAGAAAGTCCGAATAGTGATCAACGTCTCTTCGTCGATGGAATCCAGCGTTTCTTCCTTAAAAATTTCATCAATAAACATTTCACATATGGACACAGGAAGCTGATAGATCAGCCGGCCAATGCCGAGACTGTTATAGCTGAAAACATTTCTGTCTGAATAAAAGATTTTTCCGATCTCAAGAGCCGTACGCGCCTCTTTATAAGCGCCGGAGAGATCCTTTAAATCCTCCGCAATCCTGCTGTATGCAACCCAGGCAGAGGTCATCGCCTCTGTATTGAGCATATCCACCAGCATGGAAGCGGTGCTGTCCAGGGAATCATAGCCTTCTGTAGAAGAAAGCTCACGTATGATAATGATGCCGCTGTCATCAATGGCAGTGATAAAATCCCTTGTCCGGGAAGAAAAGATATTCCGTATAGTTGCCAGAGCATTTTCATCCTTGGCCTGCTTTGTTTCCACCAGAAAGACAGCACGTTTTACAGAAGTGGCGATGTGCAGCTTTTTAGCCCGGTTAAAGGCATCTACTTCTGAGTAGGTGTCAAGAAGCAGATTCTGCATGAAAGCATTCTTATCACTTTTTTCTGCATAGGCTAAGAGCAGGCTTTGTACCTGGCATACTGCCAGTTCCCCGATCGTAGGAAGATCTTCTGCTTTTCCCCAGACTACCAGGATATAAGGACATTCTTCGCCCTCTGTGATCTTAAAAAGGCTGCTGGTGGTGTTGGATATGCACATGGCAGAGCTTTCCCGAAAATCCTGGAGTTTCGAGGCGGCAGGAAGTTTCCGGCTGCATGTGGAGACAAAGACGCTGTTATCAGAGTTAAGGAGACAAAAGTCCAGATGGCTGATCCTGCTCCAGTCATCCAGACATTTTTGCAGTACATGTTGTATAGTCATTCGTTGTATCCTTTCGTGTTCATATATACTACAAAGACCCGGGGAAATATTTCCCCCGGGTCAAAAAAGATTCCTGCATAAAATTAGTTTGTAATAACAAGTTCTGTTTCTTTATCAAAGAAATGAGCTTTTTCCATATCGAATGCAAATTTGATCGGATCGCCTGTTTTAGCTGTTGTACGCGGGTCTACTCTGGCTGTTACCTGAGTTCCGTCTACATCAAAGTACAGGAATACTTCAGCACCAAGAAGCTCGTATACTTTAACTACAGAAGACATCGGTTCGCTTGGAGAAGCCTCGATGAACATCTGGGAATCGTGGATATCTTCCGGACGAATACCCATAACAACGGTCTTTCCAACATAGCCGCCCTCTTTTAAGATTTTAGCTTTAGCTGCCGGAATGATTACAGTGTGCTCGCCGATATTAGCTACCAGTTCGCTGCCTTTTTCTGCAATCTTAGCATCCAGGAAGTTCATCTGCGGTGATCCCATGAATCCAGCAACGAAGAGGTTGCCTGGTTTCTGATACAGATTCTGTGGTGTATCAACCTGCTGAACAACGCCGTCTTTCATAACTACGATTCTGGTACCAAGGGTCATAGCCTCTGTCTGGTCATGTGTTACGTAGATG
>CALIZJ010000149.1 GCA_938028845.1 uncultured Blautia sp. | reverse complement strand
TTGGAAGAGAGAGAGTTTTTGATGGGTTGGATTGATATTATTGATTTTCAGTAGGTAGAAGGTAAAAGGGACGCCGAGAGGACCCGCAGCACCGCCCGCCAGACGGATGCACGGGTCCTCTCGGCTGGTTTTTACAGGCCGGAAGATTTCAAAAAAATGATTGACATTACCTATCGTTTCTCTTCCGGGTGGCGTAGAGTTCACAACCCCAAAACAGGCCACGATGTGGCCGATGATCTGACCACAACAGAGTTCGTGATCGCTATGCTCGCGGCCCGGGACTGGACGACCCAGGAGATCGCGGAACACCTGAAAATATCAGCCAATACGGTCAAAACCCATATTTTTGTGGCCATGCGGAAACTGAATGTAAAGAACCGCAAAGACCTGAAACAGTATATGCTTTTATAGGCAAAAAGGCCTTCGGAAGGGGCCGGAAAAGCCCCAGGAGGTCACCCGGAGGTGACCGCCGTTACGCCGGAAACACCCCGGATCCAGAGCGTGCGGGTAGACCAGAGGGCAAGGACCGTCACCGTGACCCTGCGAAACGCTAAAAAGGGCGCCTACTACATGGCCCTCCATGCCTGGAACCGCACCAGCGAGAACCGTACGAAAGTGTTCAGTCCCTGGTCGAACATCAAACGGATCGTGATAAAATAGTAAAAAAGCAGCTGCTGATACATGACCGTATCAGCAGCTGCTTTTCTTATATTGACAGTAACAGCGGCGGTTTCGTTTAAATTTCCAAAGAGTATTCTTTCAAAAGCTTCATCTGGAGATCCGGATCATGGATAGACTGCATGAGTTCCTCCTGGCGGTTATCCTGTATCAGTTTCTGAAAAAGGGTGTTTAACGTATTCCGGCCAGTCCGTCTGCCTTCTTTCCTACCCTCCAGCCTGCCATCCTGGATCATGTCATCTATGGCCTTGCACATATCATATTTTCCTCCTTCCCTTAAGACCTGTGTCCTCAGTTCCTTTAATTCCTTAGTATTAGACATTGCTCCTATGAGGTCATAGGCATTTTCATCCATGGAATGAAATGCGGCCTCATTTTCTTTCATAAAGTTCTTTAATTTTGTCTTATCCTGTGCGTATGCCAGAAAGCCGAATACCTGTCTGATGTCGCTGTGGAACCACTCCAAGTTTTTGAAGGAACGTACCTCCAGCAGGTTCATAGGGTAATCAGCGATCATCCCCAGCATAGCCTCATCAAGTCCTGAAAGATCCAGAAGCTCCTTCAGTGTCCTGGGCCCATCCCAGGCCTGCTGACCAAAATAGACAACGAGCGTGATTACGGGTTTCAGCTTATCATCCTTTTTCATCCCTGATAAAAATTCTGCTCTTTCAATAAGATCCTTAGCCTGTCTGTGGGAAGTATAGAGCTGTTTCCATTGTTCGTAATAGATGGCGGCATCCGTGTTCATCACACGTATGGGCATAGCGTAATGAACCCTCGTCTGGTTCTGCAGGGCCACTAAGACTACATGGCAGTTTAGCTGCACTTTGTTGATAAGGTCAACGATATTTACATTGGCCTGCAGGATCACCCCTTGTCCGTATACCCTGGGAACGGGGATGACGGGATCCATTTCTTTAATGTCATCGGCGCGGATCATTTGCTGTCCATGGTATATATAGCCGTTTAGGAGATCGGCGAATCGGTCTTTACGTTTAAAGTAGTCCTTTGAGATATTATTCTGTTCCTGCATAGGCATCTTCCTTTCCAGACAGAGAAAGATGACGAAAGAAGAACATTTTGTACTTACATTATAAAAAAAGTTCTTGTTAAATGCAACGTCTTTCTATGTCTTTTAGTTGATTTTAATTCTTACGTTTTGCATAGGGAAATTTCGACCGAACGGTCTGAATAAGGATTTTCTTTATCATATGAAATTTGTTTACAACAGTCAATAAATAATCTTTAAAAATTTAAGAAGAATATATAAAAAAGTAAAGTATTGGAAAAGAAAAAAGAGTGTGGTATGATAGGCATAAATTTAAACGGAAGGATGCAGTGAATGCGTCAAAAGGAGGAAAAAATGAATCCCTATCTATCAGTCATCCTTTGGGCTGTGGGAATTGTTCTTTTGTTTATCCTGCTGATTTTCTGGGATAATCGAAAAAGAAAAAAGCTGGTCAAAAGAAAGATTAAAAGGATTTACGGAACTGTGCCGGACAGAGAATACGATGCAGGAGATATAGAAAAGATCTCCAGATATTTCCGGAGAAAAAGTCAGGGAAAAGAATTTGTCATAGACGATATCACCTGGAACGATCTGGATATGGACCGGATCTACATGCAGATAAATCAAACTATGTCTTCCCCCGGGGAGGATTACCTTTACGCCATGCTGCGCATGCCTCTTTTTCGTAAAGAGGAGATCAGGGAAAGGGATGAACTGATCGAATTTTTCCAGACACACGAAAAAGAAAGGATTCAGCTTCAGCTTATGCTGTCTGAAGTGGGGAAGACCAGGCTTGGCTCTTTGTCAGAAACGATCTTTGCTCTGGAAAGCTCTCCCAAGGTTTCCGTGGGAATCCATGTGGTCATGCTGGCGGCTCTTGTTTTCAGTCTGGCGGTGGTGCTGCCGATTTCTCCCCTCCGGGGATTTTTTCTGTTTTTTATTTTAAGCGTGGCCAATATAACCCAATACTTTGCAGGAAAAGACAGAAAGCTGGTGGAGCTTTATCTGGATTGTCTTTCCAGCCTTCTGCGCATACTTTCCGTGGCGGACAGGATGGAGACGGCAGACTGGCCGGCTACGAAAAAACAGATGGATCACATTCGGGAAGGAAAAAAAGCTTTTCGCAGCTTTCGCAGAAAGGCAGTCTTTCTTACCAGCAAGAATGCGGGTTCCGGTGATCCCTTGCAGATCGTTTTAGAGTATGTCCGTATGGTTTTTCATGTGGATATCCTCACCTATAATTCTGTACTTAAAGAAGTACAGGATAAGACAGATAAGATCATGCTTCTTTTAGACAGTATGGGAGAACTGGATGCGGCGATTTCTGTGGCGTCTTTTAGAGAACTGCTGGTGCTAAAAAGCAAACCGGTTTTTGAGGATTATAATGGGGGACAAGTCCGAATGGAAGTGGAAGATCTGTATCATCCTTTGATCCAGGAAGCCGTTGCCAACAGCATGTACGCGGAAGGAGGGACGCTGGTCACCGGGTCGAATGCGTCCGGCAAGTCTACCTTCCTGAAAAATATAGCGGTCAATGCTATCCTTGCCCAGACCATTGTCACCTGTACCTGCAGCTCTTATCATGCGCCTTTTTTCAGGGTAATGACTTCTATGGCGCTGCGGGATGATCTGTCCGGCGGGGAGAGCTACTTTATCGTAGAGATCAAATCTTTAAAAAGGATTTTAGATGAATCTAAGAAAAAGGTTCCTCTCTTGTGCATTATTGATGAAGTGCTGCGGGGGACGAATACTATAGAGCGTATTGCCGCTTCCTCCAGGATTTTAAGGGAACTGGATAAGCCGTGGGTCCTTCCTTTTGCCGCTACTCATGATATTGAATTGTCCTATATCCTTTCGGGGATTTATCACAATTATCATTTTGAAGAGGAGATAAAGGACAGGGAGGTAGTCTTTAATTATCTTTTGCAGAAGGGACGCGCTACCACGAGAAATGCCATCCGGCTTTTACAGATGCTGGACTATGACAGAGAAATCGTGGAGGATGCCCGTGGCGCGGCGGAAGAATTCGAGAGCACCGGAGTTTGGAAATCTCTTGGGGAGAAGAAAGCAGATCGAAAGTAAACTTTCAAACCGTGATTATAGACGCGTGCACCGTGCTTGCGGGTAAAATGAAATGCGTCAGAAAGAGGTAAGAATGAAAGTAGAGATTTATACAGACGGGGCGGCCCGGGGGAATCCGGATGGACCGGGAGGATACGGGACAGTCCTGCATTTTACAGATAAGAATGGGCAGCTTCATGTGCGGGAGTTCAGCCAGGGTTATAAAAAAACAACGAATAACAGAATGGAGCTTATGGCGGCTATCGCGGGGCTGGAGGCTTTGATCCGACCCTGCCAGGTGGAGCTTTACTCAGATTCTAAGTATCTGGTGGATGCCTTTAACCAACACTGGATCGATTCCTGGATCAGAAAAAATTGGAAGCGGGGAAAGAATGAACCTGTGAAAAATGTGGATCTGTGGAAACGCCTGTTAAAAGCCATGGAACCTCACCAGGTGACTTTTATCTGGGTAAAGGGACACGACGGACATCCGGAGAATGAACGGTGTGATCATTTAGCCACCTCTGCTGCCGACGGAGACGGACTTATAGAAGATACAGGACTTTTTGAGGGAGGTTCTCTCTAACTGCACGGCAAGGGTGAAGAGGAAGCGTGACAGAGGCTGTTTGCTGCTTTAAGTTGTTAAAATGCAGGGGAAAATTCCTTGACAAATAAAATTACTGTTTGTATACTTCTTAGTAGCGACAAAAAGCGATGAAAAAGGCTTAGAAGGGAAAGAGTACTCTAAGGAAAGCAGACAGAGAGCAGCCGGCTGGTGAGAGGCGCCTGTGGAACTTGGACGAATACCTCCCGGAGCTGCGCACCGAAAAAAGTAGGCTGCGACGGAAGGCAACCGTTATTGTGCTTAAGTGGCGGATGGTCACTTACGAAGGCAGGAAATGCGAGTTTTCTGCGAATTTAGGTGGTAACGCGGGACCCGGTTCTCGTCCTAAAAGGACAGAACCGGGGATTTTATTTATATTTTGCAGAAGGTCAACCCAGAGAATCTTCTGCATCAAGGAGGAAAAGAGAATGACAGTTTGGGAAGAATTAAAAGCGCGCGGTCTGATTGCCCAGGTGACGGACGAAGACGAGATCAAGGAGATGGTGAATAACGGAAAAGCCACCTTTTACATTGGCTTTGACCCTACTGCCGACAGCCTTCATGTAGGTCATTTCATGGCGCTGTGCCTGATGAAGAGACTGCAGATGGCTGGAAATAAGCCCATTGCCCTTTTAGGCGGCGGAACAGGCATGATCGGCGACCCCTCCGGCAGGACGGATATGCGCCAGATGATGACAAAGGAGACTATCCAGCATAATATAGACTGCTTTAAAAAGCAGATGGAGCGGTTC
>CALIZJ010000148.1 GCA_938028845.1 uncultured Blautia sp. | reverse complement strand
GTCAAATCCACATTCTATTGCAATATGTAATGCCTTTTCAAAGTCCCCTTCGCTGTAAAGAAGACTAATTGCAACCACTAACGCATTTGTAATTGTATGACACCATTGATGTTCATCGTCTTCGGAATAGTTTTGGTGAAGCCATTCAATAGTCTCGTCCACCTTTTTGCCATCCTGATACATTTTTAAGACTTCTTTGACTTTTTTATACAGTCTGCTTGTAGATGGGATCTGTCCCAGTCCATCATTTATTAAATCTAATGGTTCAGTTACACAATATGCCGCCGCTAACATTGCGGCAATAAACATCTCTCCATAAATCCCATTTTTCACATGAGAGATTCTGCCGTCAGTCCATGCCATCCTTGCCGCTTCTTCTGGATTGCCGGGAGAAACATATCCAAAAATATCTCCCCGGATCTGTGCTCCTATCCATTCCCTATAAGGATTTTTCCACCATCCACATTTAGGAGCATCTATCAAATTGCCTATATTTCTGTATGCAACCCTTTCAGAAGTTGATACATGCCCCATAGGAAGACTGGTCAGCCATGTTTCCGCTACATTCTCACTGTCGAAGTGTTTGCCATATAGTTCAAGAACTTTCAATCCTATAACTGTATAATTCGTATCATCATCCTCGGGCATATCCGTTATATTATTAATCCAATGTGTAACGGTATCACAAAATGCATTTTCTCCGTTATTACTTACCTGATATCGTTCAATTATCTCGTCATCTACATCTGATGACATAAAATGTTTAATAGGATAGTTTTTAGTATCCTTTAAAAAACCTACTATACGGTTCCGCTTCCATCCCTCGATAGGTTGGCCCAGCAAACAGCCTATACACCGTCCTAACCAGGCTCCTGAAATTTTGCTTTTAATGTCTTCTGATAGTACATTATATGTCTTTTTGTGCTGTTCGTCCCTTAATAAAAAGATTTCCTTCAATTCATCAGGCTCTTGGAATTCATATCCAGGTTTGATGGTCTCCTTCTCAATTTGGTTTAAAATATCCAAAGCTTTTTCTTCTCTTTCTTCAAAAGAATACTGTTGATCTGTCAGAGCTATCGTTTTGTTTATAATATCAACATACTTCTTTATGTCTTTTCCCTCTTCTGCTGATTGCTTTAATTCAATAGGCAGATATTCCATATAAGTCATCCAACGTGTGTTATTAATCATACCTGATCTCCTCCTTCTTTTATCTCTTCAAAAAAGCATAATCTTTTTCCAGGAGAAGTCATACCTATAATTCTATTCCCCTGAAATTTAACACGTAAATTATTTTTTCTAAAAATATAATCTACCGTCTTTGTAAAAAAGCTTACAGGAATTTCCACTATGCCTTTCCCGTATAGGTTATATAAATAAATCCAGTTTTCATGTTTCCTATATTTAATTCCTTGCCTATCCAGTTTTTCTTTAAAGTCTTTCCAGTCAAGCATATCCGGCATCAAAATCCGCATAGTCATATCTTCTTTTAAAAGAATTTTCATAGTATTCTCTTTTCCATATGGCGAAGTATATTGTATGATCTTATTTTCAAAATCAAACTGCAGATTAATACTGATAACACCATTTTTATAAGAAACAATATGTCTATATGCCTGGCAGAGGCTGCTTACTCCACCGCCAACGATGTCCCAATTGAAAGAAATTTCGCTGCCAGGTGTATACTCATGTCCATAGGGACAAGGAAAGCCAAAAGCCCCTTTCATTCTACGGGCCATATGATTTATCGAGTCATCATTACTCTCTTCATCCGAAATAAAGCTTACATCTAAAAGCTGCGCAGGAAGCAAATGGCAGCGTATCATCCTATCTGCTCTTTCATAAAACTCACTGTACCCGGCTTTACCCAGGCAAAGACAAGCTTCAATATAATCTCCTGTATTGTTTATTTCTCCTACCATATCATCCTTTCTTTTTATATTTTCCAGACACCAGCCAAAGTCCAGGGCCACCTGATAATATCCTCTTTCCAGAAACTTTTTTATACGGCTTAAAATATGCATATCGTTAAGCATACTCCCAAGCATTGCTATACCAGAAATCATAGAGCTGGTCGAATGAAGATGTTCAGCAAATCTGATTGTATCAAACTCTCCATCTTCATATAATACTACACGAAAAGCCGTTTCTGTGAGCCGCAATGCCTGATCCAAAGCTTTTTCTATGGGATATACTTGATAAAGCCTTACCAGTCCTCCTATATACCTTCCTAACGTGGATGAAAATCGATATACCTCCTCTTTGCTGCTCGCTCCACATTCTATTGTTCCGCCGCATTCTTTTAGGTATAGTTCTTCTTTCCATTGTCCAGTTGTATAGTCAGTATATCTGTCTACCATATCTATAAGATGTTCTGCTCCTAGTTTTGCTTTCTTATCTTCAGGATTTTTCTTTAATAAAGCAGCAAATGAATACATAGCTTCTCTTAAATTATGCAGATCGCAGACATGAACCCACTGAAAGCTTTCCAAATCCAAATCAGCCATCATTCCTGTTGAATTTTCGAAAACCGTATACGCCCAATATGAAAGTTTCTCGTACACCTCGTCTTTGACAGATTCTCCTGTAATCTCCTGTGCGTTTACAAGAGCATCAAGCCAGCGTCCGACTGAATGCACACAGCTATAACTACGGTGATGACTGTTTCCATATTGGGGGCCTGAAATATAGTTCCAAAAATATGGCAGATAATGATGTTTGGGATCATACCATTCCTTCATTGGATTCATTCCCATACGAATAGCCAGTAAAATATCATTATCATTTATTTTTACATATTTGGGAAATATACTTTTCTCCATCCTATCATCCTTTCACGCTTCCGGAGGTCATTCCTTCTACAAAGGAATCCTGCATTATAAAATAAATCAATACAATTGGCAGTATAGAAATAATCGCTGCAGCAAAAATATATCCGTAATCAGCACCACTTTTCCCCACAAAATTATAGAATCTTAATGATACAGTCCTGATTTCTTCTTTCTGCAAAAAGGTATTTGAAAACAAAAACTCATTCCATGTGTTCACAAAAACTATAAGCATTACACTGGTAAAAATAGGTTTTGCCAAAGGAATTACAATATATGTAAAATTTTGAAATTCGCTTGCGCCATCAATTCTGGCAGCCTCGTCTAATTCTCTTGGCATTCCTTCGAAAAAGGCATACATAAACATAAAATTAAACGAAATATTAGTTCCAATATAGATCAAAATCATACCAAGATGCGTATTGACAAGGTTCAATTGGTAAAACATAAAAAACAGAGGGACTATAATAGCAAATGTTGGTATTGCCAATCCTGCCACAAAATAATTATAAAAGAATTTTTTTCCATAGCACTCCATCTTTGAAAGCCCGTATACTGCAAAGCCCACTAAAATCACTACAGAAATTGATGTCCCAAACCCAATGATCAAGCTGCTTAGATACGCGTTTGCATACCCTCCACGCTCCCATGCTGTAAGATAGTTTTCAAAATGCAAACTTGTCGGAAACCCCAACATAAGTTTAGATATTTCATCGTTCCCGCGTAAGGAATTTATAATCACTACTAACAGTGGAATGATCTGAATAAAGGTTATAATGGCCGCAAACACAATTTTCACCCGTGTGCGAATTTGATTCTTCTTCGCCAAAGTCATATCTGTTCACGCCCCCTTCTCTGAATAATCTTTAGGATCAGATATACCGTCAATGCCAGCAAGCATACACTTAAACTCATTGCGGCACCGTATCCAGCTTCATAATTAATAAAGGTTGTTTTATAAATCCTTGTAGCAAATACTTCTGTGGATCCGGCAGGGCCTCCCTGGGTCATAATCCACACATAATCAAAAGTCGTAAATGCAGCAATAATAACAAATACGAAATATGAAATAATTGTAGGTTTAATTTGAGGAATCGTAACGTGTATTAAAGTCTGCCAACTATTTGCCCCTTCCGTTTTTGCAGCTTCATAAAGTGATGTATCGACCTGATGCAATGCAGACATCATTAATACTAAAACAAATCCCCACCAATGCCAGTTGTCAACAAATGCAGCGGCATATAAAGCCTGTTTTTCATTCCCTAATGGTGCAAAATCAGCCAATGCTGATATTCCGATTTTATCGAAAAAAGCTCCTATTCCTGAATATGGACTATAAAAAATCGAAAAAATTTTTCCCGAAACTGTTGCACTCACTACATATGGCAAAAAACAAAGTGTACGAAAAATCATCTGTATCTTTCCGATTTTAGTAAAAATCAATGCCATTCCTAACCCCAAGATAAACGGAACAACCAAAAAAATCGTCATCCAGATCAAATTATTTTTCATTGCAAATAAAAAATCATAATCGTTAATCATCCGTCTGAAATTATCTAGACCTATAAATTCCGGCTTGCTTAGTCCATTCCATTTTGTAAATGCAAAGTATATCATAGAAAAAGCAGGTACAACTATCACTATAAAATGCAGCAGAAATGCCGGAAGAATAAAGCATGTCCCTTTTAGCTTCCGTCTGGTAGCATACCTCACATACAATCCCTCCTGTCGTTTTTATCCTTTTAAAGAAAAGGCGGGCGCTGTATAAAACAGCCCCCACCCCGCCTTTTTATTTATCCCGCAAACACATATCCATCTTCAAAGTCCTGTGCAATGGTTTCATTTGCTTTTTCGATAAATGTATCCATATCCATTTTGTCATAAAATACTTTATCTAAATTATCATCTATAAAAGTTGTTGTTTTAGCAGGGAAAAATCCCCATGGAGCATATCCTACAGAATCCAGTTCCATATTGGCGCTTTGTACTTCGAGAGTCTTTTTTATATCCTCATCCATATCCGCAGGATATGCAGACTCATCGATTGGAACTGCGGGAGTGGAAAATCCTTCTGATACGGCCTGAGCCATAAGCTCCTGATTGGTATAGAAATCCATCATCATCTCAACACATAAGTCTGCGACTTCTGAATTAGCATTAATTCCAATCGCTTCTCCTAATGTAATCGCAGATCCCGCTGGAGTTCCGTCTTTCATAGACGGCCATGCACACTGCCCCCACTCAAAGTCCCAGTTTTTTGCAGCTCCGTCTGCTAAAATAAGCCATGGTCCTTCAAAATTAAATACTGCTTTCTGATTTGCAAATAAAGATCTGGCTTCATCGTTTGTAATCGCACCGCTCTTTTTGTCGTTTATATAACCTGCATCCCAGTCTGCCTTTAAAAGTTCGAATGCTCCTCGAATATCCGGATCATCGAATCCAATTTCTCCTCTTAACAGCTGCGCCGTTTTTTCTCCTCCTGCATAGCAGGTCAAATAATGTTCATACGGCCATGTCAATAATAGTGTCTGTCCGGAATATCCAAATGAAATTGGCATTAAATCTGCCGCCAGGGCCGCATCACATACATCTACAAATTCTTCTCTGTTTGTAGGAACGTCTTTTCCCAACTGATCCAGCAATTCTTTATTATATGTCATTGCCGTTGCTTCCACAGAGGCCGGAAGAGCATACATTTCATCCTCATAAAGGCATGATCGGATAGCCCAGTCAAACATTTTATCATCTAATCCATACTCTTCTCTATACTTTTCAAGATTTAATACACGGCCTGTGGATGCATAATCCGGAATATCAATACTATCCATATAGAACATATCCGGTCCAGCTCCGCCGCAACCTGCACACGGACTGTATTTTGCAGATCAGGCAGACATTGGAAATCAATCGTAACCTCAGGATGTTTTTCCTGGAATGGTTCAAAAATATATTTTTCCCATATCTGCTGCTGACTATCCATAATATTCGTCCATGCTATAGTAATTGTTTTACTTTCTTCAGTTTCGGCCAAAACAGTTGCCGGTAAGGATAATACCGTTGCCGCAGTTAAACAGAGTGAAATTATTTTTTTACTTTTTCTCATTGTTTTCCCTCCCTTGGATTTATTTTTATAGTTGGCGCCATACTATATTTACTTATTATTTTTATTTTTCAAATACTTGCTTAATAAAGTTAAGAGCTCCTTCTGCGTCTTTATCCAATATTTCTTCTGTCGCATTTGGAACAAGATCTCTCCAGACCTTAATCTCCTTCCCGATTATTCCGCCGCTCATTACAAAGGGTTCCATAACAACAGCACCTTTGTAATGTATTTCTCTGAGAGACTGTCCTATTTCTCCCCATGGCATATTTCCTTTTCCTGGTACTCTCCTGTTTTGCTCTCCAATGTGAAAATGTCCCAGTCTGTTTCCTGCTAAACGGATAGCTGCCCCTATATTATCTTCTTCTATATTCATGTGAAATGTATCCAACATAACTTTCACATAAGGGCTATCCACCGCGTCCACAAAATCAACCGCTTCTTCACATGTATTCAATATATATCCTTCATATCTGTTGAGAACTTCTAAGCCCAATGTCACATTATAAGCTTCTGCGGTCTTGGAAATAATACGCATATTATTGATAGCTCTTTCTGTTTCTTTTCTTTTATCCATAGGCGCTGTAATATCCAATGGCCAATATGAATAAAGCCCTCCTCCCAGAATATTAATTCCAAGCTTATTTAATTTAACAATAAGTTCTTGAAAAAATCTCACCGCATATTCAGCCACGTTTTTATCTTCTGAACTAATATTTTCTTTTTTTGACGGCCCATATCCTGCTGTCAAAGTTACGCCATATGCTTCTGCGCATTTTTTTAGTTCCAGAAGATCATTATCTGTAGTATAAGCATCCTGTAATGCAGCGCATGAAATTTCCAAAATATCAAAACCGAGCTTTTTTACCTTTGCAATAAAATATTCGTAATTTGCTTCCCATGTTTTTGTCCAATAGGCATTATAAATACCGTATTTCATTTTTTCTCCCTCCTACTATTGTTTGGTTTGTTCCTGTCTCTTTCTGTTTTTAATTATATAAAATATATTCCTGTATTGACATTGACGATTTTACTATTTTCAATTATAATTCTTTTTTATTTTATAAAATCATAAGATTTTATAAAATACACCGGTATATTATGCCAAAGTTCATAATTTTCCCAAATATAATTGTAATAATGTTTATTTCTTGTTATAATTTTTGTGTGTAAATTCTGTTTCCTGACTCTTTCCCCATAAAATACTAACCAGCATAAAAAACGGAGGAAACATATGAAGCATTTAAATCACAAATGGAAACTTAATTTTAAAACCTCAATATTTTTGTCCTGTATGTTTCTTATTCTTTTTGTAGTCATAATTCTATTTTGGATACCATCACGCAGGTATGCCAATCTATACCGGGTTCAGGCTCAGAACTACAATCAAAATATAATTCAGCAAACTAATATAGGAATATCACAGGATCTTTTACGCTTTGAAGAAAAAATCAAAGCGATTATTGATGACCCACAAATACGTAATTTTTTAAATTCCTCTCATAATCCAGACGAATTTCAATACGAATACCAAAATATCATTGAAAATTTCTTTGATATTGATAGCCTTGATGCCTACTACCTGGAATGTTTGGATATATATCCAATTAATAGAAGCGGTCATCTACAGTACGGCTATAAGACAACAGATATTAGCAACATAAAAAGAAGTAAATATTATCAAAATGCTTTAATTTATCCCACTGTTTTAAATTGGCTTCCTTATAATAATCAGGAAGAATGCCTGGAAGTCTCTCGCTGTATTTACGATTATGACACATATGCTATTCAAGGCATTCTTGTTTTGCGTCTTTCACACGAATTTTTATTAGATAAATTTGAGGCATTAAATATCTTAGATGCCGATGGGATCTTTATTATAAATTCTCAAAAGCAAATTTTATCTTCCACAGATCTGAAAGCCGCAGGAAAAAATTATACTGATATTGATAATTTTACAGAGCTTACAGGTACCTACTCTAAAGAAGGAAAAATATATAGTTATGCATATATCAGAAGTGGAGTTCCCATCGTCCCATATGATAATTGGATTACAATTATTAGTTTAGATGAACAGTCATTATATTCCAGTTTCCGGGAAATTCTGTATATTTTTAATGTACTTGCTATTGTAATATTATTAGCCGCTTTTATAACCATAGTTATATTATCTAAATATTTAACTGCTCCTATTTATGAATTAGTAAATGCCATGAAGGAGGTGTCGAAAGAAAATCTCACTGTATATTTACCGGAAGACACTGTTTTAAAAGAATATGTTGTCATAAACCACGGATTTAATAATATGCTCAAAAAACTTGATACACTTATTAATACTGTATATAAGTCCAGTCTGGCCGAAAAGGAGGCTCAGCTAAAAACATTACAGGCACAGATGAATCCGCATTTTCTATTTAATACTTTGCAGATGATAAGCTGGAAAGCTTATGAATACGAAGCTTATCCTGTATGTGATATGATCACAAGTCTGAGTTATATGCTTCAGACAGATTTACACTCAACAAACGGTAAAAATAATTTTACTTTGCGGCAGGAAATAGAATATATACAGCAATATTCATTCATCATAAAAAATAAGTACGATAATAAGATATCTATTTCTATTGATGTTCCTGATGAACTTTTAGATTGTAAAATTCCAAAGCTGATCATCCAGCCTTTTATTGAGAACTCCATATGCCATGGTTTGGAGCCTAAAACCACACCTGGTTATGTATCATTAAAAATTAATAAAGATAGCAATGATCTGCTCTGTATAATTGAAGATAACGGAAATGGAATGCCTCCTGAAATACTACGGGAAGTACAGCAGCCAAATTTAACTTTGTCTCCGGAAGCAGCGCAAAATCAGTCCGGACACGGCATTGCCCTTACAAATATTCAACGCAGAATAAAAATTTTGTATGGAGATAAATACGGTTTTAAAATTACAAGCCAAGTGTTTAAAGGGACAAAGGTAAGTTTGCGTATTCCATATTGTCCAATATCATCTGAATAAAATTATAGATAATTTTATACGTATGTTTTGACGATATTATAATGCTTACAACATCAAAGGAGAGAAAACATGATAAAAATTCTAATTGCAGAAGACGAGCAAGGAATTCTAAATAGTATATATAACGCCTTCTCCTGGGAAAATATGGGCTGCGAAATCACAGGACTCGCCCAGAATGGTATACAGGCGCTTGAATTTTGCCTTACTAACCCTCCAGACATAATTATTTCCGATATTGTTATGCCTGGAATTGATGGTCTTACCTTTTTAAAATATATAAAGGAAAAATATCCATCTATACATTTCATTGTACTTACCGGGCACAGAAATTTTGAGTATGCCCAAAACGCATTAAATCTGGGCGCTGCATTATTTCTTTTAAAGCCTGTTAATTTTAAAGAATTAGAAGATGCCTTAAAGAAAATCATAGAAAGTCTTCTTGAGGAGAAAAAAACAGAGACTCTTGAAAATCGTCAGGAATATATCCTTGGAAATTTGTTACGTGGGCACATTTATTCAAAAAGCGAATTTTCTCCCCGGTTCCAGTTATTTTTAGATAGTTTTAAATACTATCGCATATGTACGTTTCAATTTGATGATAACCAGGAAAATGATATATTTCGTATTCAAAATCTCGCCCTTTTTTGCGAACAAAAAATTCCATCCAAACAATATATATCAATAAAAATGGATGAAACACATTTTATTTTAATTGTATTAGGCAAAAATGCCGCAGCAATGGATAGTTTGACAGAAATGCTTCGAGAACTGCAGACAAGAATTTACCACTTTTTTCATACTACTATATCCATTGGAATCAGCGCAGAACAAACAGGCTACCATACCTTGCATCAGGCATATACGGAAAGCTTAATTGCATTAGCAAAAAAATTTTTTTCCGGTAATCAAAGTCTTCACTTTTATTTGAATAAAAATAATGATTCCGACTTGGAGCATGCTGATTATAATGCAGTATTTCGATATCAGGATAAGATAGAATCTCTTATTAGCAATTTTTCCGGCGTTATTCTCAATCAAAATGCATCTGAATTGTTTAGCGAGTGGATTCATTCTTTTAATGGAAATATTTCTTTGATTAAAAGCTCCTTCATTATAACGGCGGTTATATGTATTCAAAAAATAGTGGGGCAAGAATCCAAACAGACCGCGCTGCTTCTTGAAAAATATTCAAATTTTCAAAAAATCATTCGATGCGACACCTTAGATGAACTAAAGGATATATATCTAAATTTAGTTATGGATTTGAATGAATACCGTTCGATCAAGACAAGTAATAAACAACAGTTGATCAATGAAATATTTAACTACATTAATAACCATTACCAAGAGGCGCTATCCTTATCTACTGTTGCCAAAACTGTATATTTGTCTCCATCTTATTTAAGTTCATTGATAACAAATGAAACGGGTAAAAATTTTACGGAAATTGTAAATGAGGTTAGAATTTCAAAAGCTATCGAACTTCTTAAAGACCCGAAGCGAAAAATTGCTGACATAGCATATTTGACAGGATTTAATGAGCCACAGTATTTTAGTATCATGTTCAAAAAAATAACAAAACTCACTCCAAGAGACTATAGAGAACTCTATTTAAAAAAATAAACACCTTCTTTGCGTTTTTCTTCCAATGTGCTATAATTTCAATGGCTTTGGAGGTGACTATTTTGAAAAAATTTACAACGATCATAACTGTTTTATTCTGTGTGCTTCTCCTCTGCCCGGTCAATGTCTGGGCAGCAGAGAGCACCGATGGCTCAGCAGCAGTACCTGTATGGCTTTGTATTCCATTTGCGGGACTGCTGCTTTGTATTGCGGTGATGCCGCTTGTCAAGGGGGAATGGTGGGAATCCCATCAGCCGCTTGTGGTCCTCCTTTGGATCCTGGTCATGGCGGTTCCCTTTGCCGTCATTTACGGGGCAGGCGGGATGGCGGAAACCGTGCTGGAATGTACAGTGAACGACTATCTTACCTTTATCATCCTGTTTATAGTGGCTCAGTTGTCAAGACAAAAATCTAAGATTTTTATAATGAACT
>CALIZJ010000147.1 GCA_938028845.1 uncultured Blautia sp. | reverse complement strand
CTAAAAATAATGACTACGAAAAAACTATAACACTTTATAAGAATGCGTGATCCGATGAAGCGGAATTTGCACGGGGATTTCCTGTGTCAATAGAAAGAGGACATTATCATACATTTTCTCTGATAATGTCCTCTTTCTGTTTGTATCCTGTTATCTTATTTTTCCGGAGAAATAATATATTTTCCTTTTGCGCGAAGCTCCGGTTTTCCTAAGATATCTGTCAGCCTGTCCAGACCGCATATCTCATACACCATACTGCTTACATCCAGCCGACCGGAATCTATTAGATCCAGCGCTCTTTTCTGTGTATAAGGATTAATATAAGAAGCCTTTAGTTCCAGTTCCTTCCGAAAGATTTCAAATGGCTTCACAGAAATCGTCTCATCTGGTTTAGTCAAACCGAACATCATAACAACTGCTTTATTTCCAGCAATATCGATGGCCTGTTCAATGGTAGACGGACGTCCCACACACTCAATAACTGTATTAATCCAGGTCATGCCCGCCTCCTTCAGGCATGCTTTTACATCTTCATGAATCGGATCGATGCACACGTCAGCACCCAGCTTTTCCGCTACTTCACGTTTACTCTCCACTGGTTCCAGAAGCGCTATTTTCGCGGCTCCTGCCAGCCTTGCCAATTGAAGCTGTAACAGACCGATCATGCCTCCTCCGATGATGACTACCTGATGTCCCGGCTGAATCTCACACATATCCATGCCATGCAGACAGCAGGCTACAGGTTCCGTCATGGCTCCCTGCTCAAATGTTGTATGCTCTCCCAGCTTGTAAACCTGACGCTCATCTACCGCGCAATATTCTGCGAAACCGCCGTTTACAGTTGTTCCATAACCAATCATATGCTCGCAGTAATGAGCTACTCCCTTTCTGCAGGGATCACATGCCCCGCAGTAGCAGTTCGGATCGATGCATACCCGGTCTCCCACCTGATAATGCTGCACTTCACTTCCTACTTCGGTTATCACGCCAGAAAATTCATGCCCTAGAATCGTCGGGGGCGTTACCTCTGCTGCTCCTTTGTCCCCTTCATAAATATGTACATCTGTTCCGCACACACCACAGGCCTTTACTTGAATCAATACATCCTTCGGTCCCACCTTTGGCATCTCATGATCTTCAATTCTCAAATCATGTTTTCCGTAAAATACTGCACTTTTCATTCTGGTTTTCTCCTTTTTATTTTCCGCAAAGCAGGGAAAGATCGATCTGCTCTGCCAATGTTTTCCCGCCTTCGATACCCGGATGCAGTTTATCCTCTGAGCCACCCTTGGGGTTCAACCTGCTCTCGTCTGCGGGATCCTTCGCCCAACTGTCAAAATCAAAAATACCATCAAATACTGTTGACCGACGAAGCAAATCATTCACACAGTTACGTTTTTCTTCATGCCAGGGACGCCAGTGATCCTTACAGCCTTTGAACGGAAGCAAAGTCGCCGCATAAATCTTTGTCTGATGATAGTGTGCCGTATCCGCGCAGCTTTCCAGGCCTGCCACTATCTCTTCCGCACTGACTGCCTCCTCCGGGGGAGCTTCCCCTATTGCCGGATGTAGGATATCATTGATACCCTCTAACAAAATCACTGCGTCTGGTACAAATCCATTTGCAAATACGTCCCGCTCAAAACGGACAATTCCACGCTCTCCGAACCAGCCTCCATGTCCGGAACCCACGGAAGCATCATGCAAAAGCCGGTTTCCACAGATCCCCATATTCAGTAACGTTACCCTGCCCTGATACGTCTCCAGCAATCGCTCTGCAAATGGAGCTGTCCACCGGGACATATGGGTAATGGAATCCCCAAAAGCTACTACTGTAAAGACAGGTTCTTCCGTCCACACAGCGATTTGATCCAGACCTGTCACACATTGATGTAATGGTTCTTTTTCAAAAAAACTTCCGGTCAATCCACCTTCATTTTTCGAATACCATACACCCGTCATGGAATTTGCCAGAAAGGTACAGGCACTCTTCACCACATTCTTTCCGGACCATCGAAGCTTGATCTGTATCTTTTGCCCTGCTTCTGCCTTCTGGATCACTTCATCTGACCAGATCCTTTTTCCAGGTGATATCGCTATCCGACGCTGTCCGTTCACAGTGACAGGACATTTTTTCCCATCTCTGACCACAAGCCATGCCTCTTCTATATGAAGTGTTTCTGTTCCGAAGGTATTCTGGAATCTTATCTTAAATGCTTCGCATGGCGGAAACGCACAGATCTCCACATACTCTGTCTCATTTTCCACATAAAGCGGGAATGCCCCGAAATCCAGACTTCGGTATCCCCATATACTGTACCAGTTTTTCAATCCTTAATCACTGCTCCCTGTCTAGTCAACGTCTCTCTCAGCTTCTCCGTCGGTACATCCCTGGCTTCACAGCCTTCTCCCAGCGCCAACGCTGCCGCAGTTCCCGCTGCCTGTCCTGTAGCAATGCAGCAGGGAATCACACGGTAACTGGCTGCCGCGCCAGAGGTTCCGCTGATGCATCTTCCAGCTACTAGAAGGTTCTCTATCTTTTCCGGAACCAGACAGCGGAATGGAATCGTATAGTAATCATTCACTTGGTGGAAAGTTGCTCCGCCGCCCTCTGAATTATGAATATCTATAGCATAAGCAAAGGTACAGATGGCATCCTCAAAATGCTTTCTATCCAGGATATCCTCTGTAGTCAGCTTATACTGTCCCTTGATATGTCTTGTTTCCCGTACACCCAGACGAGAGGCCATCTCAATTAGCTCAATATTTTCACACCCTGGAACATACTTCTGCAGAAAATGAAGTACTTCAAATACCTGACGGCGGCCTTCCATGACAGCCTTGCTGATTTCCTCTGTCCTGGTTGCGTCTACGTAAGCCATACGGGTAGTATTGATTTTCCAGCGGCCTTTAATGGGTTCCTCATAATTTCCCACCTCGTGGCGGTCGATATCCCAGTCGCCGTTGGCGCGTGCTTCTTTAATATACCAGGACCAGCAGTTTTCGCCCGGAATTCCCAGCTCGCCCTTCGCTTTTTTCTCTTCCAAAGCGCCCACAAACTTCTCCCGATCGATATTGCCTACTTCAAAGAACAGGGTAACCGGCTGCATTACTCCATCCTTCTCATCGCCCTTTACGAAATCACCGCCTGCGAAGTAAACCACGTCTGCATCTCCGGTACAGTCGATATAGGTCTTTGCGCAAAATACTGCCATTCCCTCTTTCATGGCTGCCACTACGCCTGTAATCTTCCCTCCATCAGTCAGCACATCACATACCTGTACATCATACAGGATTTCTGCACCGGCCTCACGTACCATTTCCTCCATTACTACCTCCAATATTTCTGAAGAAAATGGCGTCACATGACAATGACTTTTTATATAGTACGAACTGTAGGTGCTCATACCTTCTACTCTGGAAGGATGAATAGCGCCTCCGCGCTCCTCTGTACGGGTACAGAGTTCATCAAAAATTCCTTTCACAATCTGCTCTGTCGGCTCGTCGTTATAGCAGGTCATAAATGGACCCACCAGACCTCCGGTCGCCATTCCGCCCAGCATCTGCTCCCGCTCAATTAACAAAGTTTTCGCTCCGTTCCGTGCAGCAGCCACCGCTGCTCCAAACCCGGCAGAACCGCCTCCGATCACCAGCACATCTGTCTCTATAATTCTGTCAATCTGCTTCGTATACTGCATGATTTTCCTCCTTCTCTTTCAACCCCTTTTCCCAACATACCCATGCAAATGCATTCGCTCCTATCTCGCTCAGTGCCGGAACCCCCGTTTTCCCAACGCAGATTGGCCCAATTTTCAGAATAGGGACCTGATATCTTGCCGATAGCATACCAATCTGATTCTGCTCCAGATAATGAAAATACTCATGATAAAGAATCAGGTTCAGCCCATTCTCATAAGACATTTCATTGTGCTCACTCCAGAGTTTCACTGATTTCTTATATATGGTCAGCTGATTTTTCCCGGACAAATATTCACAGAAATACCGGTATTTTCCCAGCACATTATCGACATCTTCACAAGTAATTTTTACCTGATCCTTTTTCAGGATGTCCAGCATAGCAGGAAGCTCATTCTCCCGGTACTGCTCCAGGAACTGCTCTGCCTGAGCTTTCCCAACTGCCCAGGCCATTTCAAAAACATCCCTTATCTTATCTTTTGGTATCTTATGAATCATATAATCTGTCAGCAAAATCTGCATACTGCTCTCTTTATCGGGAAAAGGATATTGCTTCATATAGTTCTCCTTTAGTCTGTTCGTGCTGAGGTCAGAATCATCAGCTGATCATCCTCCCGGACTGCTGCAAGTTCTACCTCTGCCAGAGACTTCATCTGTGCTTCGTCCAAAAGTCCGGATAGATCCAGGATTCGCTTTCCAAATATCAGATAGGTATTGGGCAACGTTTTGCCTCCGTCATTGTAATCCGTCATATTGTCTACTGCCCGAAGCAATGCATTCTCCCAGTTTTTTCCATCTGTCATGTACACTTTTCCATTCTTTTTCTGAAGACGAATAACACCTTCTTCATCCGCAATCGCTGTAGGCTTGCTCACTGATTTAATCAGGCCAAAGAGTTTTTTTCTCTCCATCTTATATTGCATTGCATACATCATTCCGTTGCCTGCCGCCGTATAGACATTCTTTATGTCTGTATTCAAGTGCTCTGCTACTTTTTTGCGAATCTCCTCCTCTGTCAGTTTTCGATTAGTCAGATCCTTGGAACGAAGCTCTGTCGTACCGATAGCAATAGCTCTTACCATGTTTTTCGTCGCATCAACCTCCACCGATACCTCTACGGTCTCCGGTGACGCACCGGAATGAATGGCTCGTTCTTCCGCCTCACGTCGCACAGCCAGAATGTCCTCCTGAGTTGGATTGGCAATGGTACGCTCTACCGTATCGCGAATCATAGCCAGCGCTACACCGATGGTCGAGATAACCGACGCGTTTTTCGCATTCCGGTGTTTCATGGACAGGGTTTCTGCCAAATGAGGTACCACCGCAGCCGCTCCTCCGCCTCCGCCTACCAGCACAATGGTTCTCGGATCCATATTGTAATCTTCAATCAGTGCTTTTACAACCTTTCCATTCTTCACGGCAGACAACCGAAGCGCTTCCTTCGCCGCTTCCTCCACAGACATTCCCATGTTGTCAGCCAGCGGCTTCCATGCCTTTCTCGCTGCCTCCACGTTTCCTTTTGCATAATCCTCGTCCTTTACATAACCGGCGAGATTGGCCGCGCCTGCCAAAGACAGGGCAAATTTTTTTCCGTTAGAACACTGCACATACGCGTAATCCGGGTCTGTATCCGTGGGCTTTATCGCACAGAGAACCGGGTCAACAATATCTGCGCTGTCAGAATAGACCTCATAATCCAGACCTGCAATATGTACGCTTCTGGGCCCTACATCTGAAATTTTTCCATTTTCAATCTGAATCATACTTCCACCGCCGATGCCCACTGTGCGCACATCCAGAGAAGTCAGATAGGTCTTGTGACCGCCTACCTCGGCGTATTTGACCATGACCTTTCCATCTTTCACACAGGAGATATCCGTACTGGTTCCTCCTACCTCTAGGAAGATACCGTTGGTCAACTTCTCATACATCAGCGCTCCGGCCACTCCTGCTGCAGGACCGGACAGAATCGTCAAAATCGGTCTTCTACGCACCTCATCTACTGTCATTACACCACCGTCACAACGCATTACCATAAGTGGCGTCTGAATTCCGGCTTTTTTAATACTGGATTCTGTCATATTGGCTGCATCCAGCATCTTTGGCATAATGCTGGCGTTGACAACCGCGGTACGTGTTCTTACCTTCAGGCCATAAAGCTTGGATATCTCGTTGGTGGCTGTCGCTGTAATTCCCTTTTCCTGGCAGATCTCCGAAACCCTCGTCTCGTTCTCCGGATGGTCTACACTGAACGCCTCAGCCGCCACGATTGCCTCACAGCCTTTTTCCTGAAGCTGTATCACTGCCTCAGCTGCATTCTGGCAAAATGCTTCGGTTTCACTCTCCACATACTTATTTTCTGAATGAAGGCTCTTGGTAGCCGTCAGGGGAATGTCGCCCATGACCGTATCGCTCTTGGACTTGGCGCCCTCAATTCCTTTTCCGATGGTTACAATACCTACTTTTACTACGTCGCCTTCCAGCAGGGCATTGGTCGCCTGTGTCGTTCCATGGGAAATAAATACTACATCTTCCGGCTTTACCTGATTTTTCTCCATGATCTCACGCAGTACCTGCACGATACCGGCTGCTACGCCTGCTTTATCCTTATGGGTCGTAGGTACCTTGGCTGTGCTGACCAGTTCAAACGTATCATTATTGATCAGCGCTGCATCCGTAAAGGTACCGCCTACGTCAATTCCAATTCTAACTTTCATGTTCCTACCTCTTTTTCTGTTTAAAAGTGTTGCGACCTATAATACTACAGGCCGCAACATTTTTTACTCTGTGAAATTTTTTACAGCCACATCACTGCGCTCACTACGACACCGACGATAACAACCGGCCAGATCCAGGGCAGGAGACGTTTGGTAACAGATGTTACCTCTTCGCCTGTATAGCTTGTTACCCATACATTATGAGTATTGGTCGGACAGCACAGCAGCTGCATAACGGATACGGACGCAAAGCCTCCCATTACCGCATTGACCGGAAGGATATTCATGCCCACCATCAGAGCCGCAATTCCAGCTCCCAGGCCCCACAGGTTCAGCGGTCCACGGTACAGGCACAACGGAGCCAGTACAATGAAGAATAGCAGGAAGGAAACCAGACCGTTCGGTGTAACCACACGCATAATCGGCTCCAGAGATGTCTTTACAGAAGGCTGATTGATAGCCAGAAGCAGCATTCCGATACCAATCATCAGCATCGCCGACGGCGCTGTCGCGGAAAATCCATCAAACAGGGTCTTGGTCAGCATATTCATGGTCCGGCTCCATCCGGCCTTCAGGCTGGTGAAGACACAGGCCCATACAATCGCAATCATAAAAGAAATAATCAGCGGAAACTTAAAGCCGATAACCAAAATCAGCGGAATCAATGGCGTAATCATCGCCAGACCACCCATGATTCCTTTTATCTGATAGACATCATCCTCAGCCTCTCCTACCGGAGCAGAAAAAGCAAATTTTCTTCCCACCTTTTTACAACGAACTACAAAGAATATGATGCCAGAGACAAAAGCACCTGCAGCGCAAATTGCCTGAATTAAAAATGTGTCATCGAAGCTGGTTTCCAAAATTGCACCAATTGCGTTTACATTTGATAAATTCACGTTATTTCCTACACAATAGGAAAAGAGCATTACAGCAGAAGCGGTAAACTTATCCACACCTACTGAAACTAGAATCGGAATCACAATCGTACCAACCATGATTACGGTTCCCAGTCCATTTACTACAGAGAACAAAATGGATGCGATGATAAACAGTACCAGGGTTACAATCAGGGTCTTATCGCCGCCAAGTTCAGCTCCCTTTTTAATCATTGTTTCACTGATACGTGTTTTTTCCATCACCATACCGAGCCATCCTGCAAAAATCGCTACCATAATCGGGTCACCAAGCCGGAGAGCACCCGCCTGGATAACGGCCTGTAAAAAACCTATGGCATTGCCATCCGCATCCGTGGCCACAGCCGGGACTCCACCTATCAGACAGATTCCAACAGCCAGTACAAAAAGTGCCAGTACTGTCGGTATCTTACGGGTAACCATAAGACCCATGATAACAAGCATAAACAACAAAATCAGTATACCTTGAAGCATATCACATTTCTCCTTTTTGTTTTATTATTTAAAAACGGCCACACCTGCGCAGTTTTATGTACCGCCTTTAAGTTCTTTTATATCAAACAGGAAAACAGATGATGCCTAAGGATACGTTAATTTACTTCAATCAGGGCGTAACAGTTTTCCCACAAAATCTGACGTGCAAAAATGTCACAAATCTGTTTTCCCGGTTCTCCCGCTTTACGAATCACCGGTTGAAACGCAAAATTCTGCGATATCTTTTCTACCACCTGCTCCAGTCCTTCCACCTGTCCTCCGATAAATACATCCTTGACCGGGAAGAATAACAGCGCGCTTTTAATTACCTGGGTAAGCTTTTCTGCAAGTTTATCCGCAGAAAAACTCTTCAGAGCCGTTTCCTGGGCAATGGCCATCGGGCCTCCGGGATTATTCTCATATCCGGCAAAACTTCCGCTCAGGACTGCGGAACTGATATCGAAAATAGAATCCTTCGAATTATGAATCATTTTCCGGTTCAGCACAAAGCTTGCCGTGATTCGTTCTCCAATATTCACATAAGCATAATCTGTGCAGCTTGCATCAGCCGTCTTCAGATAATAATTTAGATTATAACGATTCAGAAGTTCCTTCTTTACCGGAACTCCACATCTGGTAGCCAAAGCCGTCTCAAGACGAATCAAGTCTGAAGAAAGAGATGTGGAAAATTCTGTCATTAAATCATACTCCGGCAGATCATCCTGGCACAAAAGACCCAGTCCAATGATACGCGTCGGAAGTTCTGTTTTCCCATTCTGAATTTCCTGTACAAAACCACCTATCACCTTTAAAAGTCGATTGCCGGAAGTATACCGCGATATCAGCGTCCGTTCCGCAATCCGTTTACCGGACAGATCAAACACCTCCGCATTCACACCGTTTCTCAAAACAGAAACCGTAATGATACATCCGTAGTCTTCCTTCATCTGCAAAAGGATCGGTTTTCTTCCGCCAGTAGATACGCCTTCCCGTACTTCCTCAACCATTCCGTCTTTCAAAAGAAGCGACACAGCCATACTTACGGTACTTGGCGAAAATCTACTTTGTTCCGCTATCTCAATTCTGGAAACAGGCCCCTGTTTTAAAATGTATTCCAGCACCTTTGCTGTATTATTCCTTTTTACATCCTTTAAAGATTTCTTATCCATCTATCATACCACCTACTAATTTTTAATATCGAATTAAGTATACAATTCTATTTTCTTTTTTTCAATGGGCAGTATGCAATTTTATAATTATTTCAGAAATAGAAATCCTTGTTTATCTTTTTTCTATCTTCGAATTAAGTATATGGCGCTTTGATTATTTTGTCAATTACCAAGTCTATTTTCTTTATTTTTTTAGCTATTTTCACAAAATTTTAGCTCATTTTTGTATATATCATATAAAATTAAGGCGGATACGGAACCCCTATCCGCCTTTTGTTTTTTCGATTTTAAAAATAATGATTTTACACCAGATGAATGATATCAATCAGCACCACGGCCACCAGGCTGGACACCACCATGGCTCCCACCAGGGATACGCCCACGCAGTCCGGTC
>CALIZJ010000146.1 GCA_938028845.1 uncultured Blautia sp. | reverse complement strand
AAAACAGAACCGTCAAGATCTTCCATGTAGTGGAGGATCTCCCGTTCCCGGTAAGCCTGTTGGTTTATGGGGGCGTTCCAGGCGCTGGCTTTCTTTTGGGAAGGGGCTGGGGATTTTTTATATCCTGACGCTGGATTGTCTGAAAAAGGAGAGGTTTCTTTTTGCAGCAGGGCGTAGGCCATATTGATCTCCTGAGCTGTATAGGGATAGTTTTCCCGAAAAGTTTCATGGACGTCAGGATGAACCTGGGTCATAAGCTGGCGGTACCTTTTCTTTACTTCTGTTTTTCCGGCAGAGGAGGTAAGGCCGAGGATGTGTAAGGCTTCTTTTTTTGTCATGAGGTTTTGTCCTTTACTGTTTTTCTGTGTAAAACAGGATAGCTGTTATTTTTTATAACAGGATTTCTGCTGATAGATCCATAAAAATCTTTAAAAATTATATCTCTTTTTGATATGTTCAGCAATAAGAAAGCAGTTTATAGAGCAGGTATATTTCCTGAAAAAGGGAGGACAGTGAAAACAAAGAGAAAAGAGAAGTCTTTGAGACTTCTTGAAGAAAATGCGGAAATGCTTTACAATATTATAGAAGCAAAAGAATAAGAAAGAAATTACAGGTTCTGCTTTAAAAGAGAGTTTTGCAGAACACAAAAGAAAAAGGGAAGAGGAGAAGTGGTTTATGAAGCAAACAGAACAAGTTTTAAATAAGGAAAATCCCCTTGGATATAAAAGCATTCCCGCATTGCTTCGAAGCTTTGCCATTCCAAGCATTATTGCCATGCTGGTAAGCTCTCTTTATAATATTGTGGATCAGGTCTTTATCGGACAGGGAGTGGGGTATCTGGGAAATGCGGCTACGAATGTGTCCTATCCGCTGTCTACCATCTGTCTGGCAATCGCCCTTTTGATCGGTATTGGAAGCGCTTCGCGTTTTTCCCTTTACCTGGGAGCCGGAGAAAAGGATAGGGCTGCGCGGGTAATCGGAAACGGGATTATGATGATGATCGTTTTTGGGGTGTTATACGCAGTATTGGTAGAGATTTTTATGAGGCCGCTTCTTTCTGCCTTTGGAGCTACCTCTGAAATTATGCCATATGCAGAAACTTATTCCCGGATCATTGCCCTTGGCATGCCGTTTCTGATCATTACAAACGGAATGAGCAATTTCGCCAGGGCTGACGGAAGCCCCCGGTATTCTATGGTTTGTATGCTGATCGGCGCTATAATCAATACCATTTTGGACCCGATTTTTATTTTTGTTTTTCAATGGGGAGTAGCCGGGGCTGCATGGGCCACCATTATCGGACAGTTTTTTTCCTTTTTATTTGCAATTATGTATATCCGCAGATTTAAGCAGATCAAGCTGAAACGGTCGGATATCCATTTAAGCCTTAAAGAAAGCCTCCAGACCGCTTCCCTTGGTATGAGCAACAGTTTGAACCAGGTGGCGATCACTTTTGTGCAGATTGTTTTAAACAATTCTCTTACTTATTACGGGGCTTCCTCCGTATATGGACAGGAAATCCCCCTTGCGGCCTGCGGGATCGTTATGAAGACAAATGCCATATTGCTGGCGGTGATCATCGGGCTGTCCCAGGGTTCCCAGCCGATCATCGGCTTTAATTATGGCGCCCGGCAGTACAGCAGAGTGCGGAAAACTTATAAACTGGCGATCACCTGCAACCTTGTGGTCTCTGCCGTTGGATTTATCCTGTTTCAGTTTTTTCCAAGACAGATCATCTCTTTGTTTGGTTCAGGAGAAGAAGCGTATTTTGAGTTTTCCATCTATTTTATGAGGACTTTCCTTTTCATGGTCATCGTAAATGGGGTGCAGCTTCTTTCCTCTAATTTCTTTTCTGCCATTGGAAAGCCGGTGAAGGGGCTTTTGCTTTCCATGACCAGACAGGTGATCTTTTTAATCCCTCTGGTTTTGATCCTGCCGCTTTTCCTGGGACTTGACGGCATTTTATATGCAGGCCCTATAGCAGACGGCGCCGCCTTTCTTGTGACAGTGGTGATGATTGCGCGGGAAATGAAGAAGATAAAGGAAATGGAAATGCAGACAGTACAGAAAACAGTGTAAATGAAAAAGCTGGTACAAAGACACACATTGCTTTGTACCAGTTTTCTTATTTGTCAGGCTCTTCTATTTAGAATTAAAAATCATATTGGGAAAGAAGATTTCTTGGTTTTTCAATCCTCAATCGTCATCGTCGTCATCATCGTCGTCGTCATCGTCATCATCATCGTCCCAGTCGTCATCCCGGTCATCATCTCTGTCAGGGACTACACGGATCGTATAGGTGATGGTCTTTTTTGTTTTTCTGTTATAACAGCTTACGGTAGTGGTTCCAGTTCTTCTTGCGTCCAGTTCCACCTCATCGTCAGTGATATCGCTGTCATCAAATCTTACGATATTTCTGTTTTTGATGCTCCATTTTAAGTCGTTGTCGCTAAGACCGCCGGATCTTTTTACTTTTAATTCAAAGTCGTCTCCAACTTCCACTGTTTTCGTAGCGCTGCCCACTCTGGAAAAAGCATAGGTAGGTTTTTTTACTGTTATAGTTGCGATAGAATATTTTTTGGTTCCCCGAATTTGGCAGCGGACCTTTGTGGTTCCTGCTCTTAATGCTTTGATCTTTATATCGTCATCTGTCCGGTCCTTTTCTAATTGTACGATTCCCTTGGTTCCCACGATGGACCAATACAGAAAATCATCGTCCGCTTTTGCGGGGGTCATCCTTGCCTTTAATTCAAAAACAGAACCTGCAAACACAGTCTTTTTCGGTGTTGTGATCTTTACGGCAGCGGGACGGATGTCATCATCGTCTGCATGGACGATGGAAAAAGAACCAAGCGTCATTACTGCTGCAAGCAATGTAATCAAAAAAACTTTTACCTTTTTCATTTTCTTCTTAATACCTCCTTCTTATTGTGTTAGAATATGAGTGACTGTATTTTATGAGAGAATTATAGCAATTAGTTATGAGAAAATCATTAAAATCAGAGGGAGGATTTCATTTGCGGATATTAATTGTAGAAGATCAAAAGGACATGGGAGAGCTTTTGTTAAAGCGCCTTAGTAAAGACTATTCCGTAGATCTGTGTGAAGACGGAGAGAGCGCACTGGACCATCTGGCTGTTTATCAATACGATATGATCCTGCTGGACATCATGCTTCCACGTCTGGATGGATTTGGGGTTTTAAAGTGGATCCGGGGCAAGGGAATTTCTACGCCGGTGATCCTGCTCACTGCAAAAAGCGCTGTGGAAGACAGGGTAGCAGGCCTTGATAACGGAGCGGACGATTATCTTGTGAAACCATTTTCTTATGAAGAATTGCTGGCGCGTATCCGGGCTCATTCAAGAAAAAGATCCGGACATCTCACCGCCAGGATCGTGGTGGGGGATCTGGTGATGGATACGGTATCCCGCCAGGTCACACGGGCAGGAAATCCCATTTCCCTGACCAAGAAAGAATATATGCTTCTGGAATATCTCATGCATCATCCAAATATGCTGGTAACAAGGGCACAGCTTGAAGATATGGCATGGAACAGCTCTTTTAAAGGCGGTTCGAACATTGTGGATGTGTACATACGTTATCTTCGGAAAAAAATCGATACCGGTTATGAGGAAAAAATGATCCAGACCATACATGGGCAAGGCTACCGCCTGGAGGGCAAGTGTCATGAAAAACAGATCGATTAAATTTAAGATTACCTGCTGGTATACAGGAATTATCCTTACGATTTTTGCAATTGTCACAGGTTTTGTCTTCTACTCATCAGAAAATTACGGACTGGATAAAATAAAGGCGGAGCTGATCGATGAGATCAAAGATCTAAAGGAGGATATTCTGCGTTATCCCCTTTATTTTCCCAGGGAGAGTCTTCTTTCTTACTATGATGACGGCGTTATGCTGAGCGTTTATGATTCTGACAAAAATTTTATCAATGGAGTATTTCCGGATGGCTTTCCTTCGGACGTTCCCTTTGTGGAGGATGAAATCCAGTCTATAGAACAGCAGGAAGATAACTGGTTCATCCTGGACGGGCAGGTTTTTCTGGAAGATGGGACGGAATACTGGATACGGGGAATACATTCCTATGGACCGGTTGTCCTTATGTTTCAAAGATTTTTGTTTTTAAGCTTTACAATTTTTCCGGCCTTTATCCTTATCACGGCTTTTGTAGGATGGAGAATGATCCAGCGTTCCCTTGCGCCCATACAGGCAATTACCAAAAAGGCAGGAGAGATCACCAGTTCAGGAAATCTTAGCCTGCGGCTTCCTCTCCCGAAGGCACAGGATGAAATTTATGAACTGAGCCGGACGTTTAACCAGATGTTTGCCCGTCTGGAAGAACAGTTCCTTTTTGAAAAACAGATTTCTTCCGATGCCGCTCATGAGCTGCGCACCCCGCTGTCCCTTATTCTTTCCCGCTGTGAATACTGCCTTCAGGAACTGGAGATGTCACAGGAGCTGAAGGAAGAACTGACCGCTATCCAGCAAAAGACATTGAATCTGTCTGCCCTGGTCTCAAAACTTCTTGAGATTTCCAAAGCAGAAAGCGGTTCTTACACTCCGGATTTTGAGGAAATCTCCATTGCTCTTCTTGGGGAATCGGTAATCGAGGAGCTGGAAGAAAAAGCAGAGAGGAAAGGAATCCAGATTGAATTCGTAAATGAACTTAGCGATCCTGTTATAGAAGGAGATATGGAAATGCTTACAAGGCTGTTTATGAATCTCATTGACAATGGAATCACTTACGGGCGGGAGAAAGGAAATATCTGGATCCGTATGAGAGAGCAGCAGGAAAACCTGGTCATTGAGTTTAAGGACAACGGAATAGGGATTCCTGACGATGCCCTTCCTAAAATCTGGAACCGTTTTTACCAGGTAGATAAAAGCCGTTCCCGGTCGGAGAATTTCGGGCTGGGGCTGTTTATGGTGAACTATATTGTAAAGATGCATAAGGGCAGTATCGAGGTGAAGAGTAAGATTTCGGAAGGAACCGTGTTTACGGTTATTTTGCCGAGGAGACAGGGAAGGGATGCTGGGGAATAAAGAAATGGGAGATGAAAAAAGAATTTTAGGGGAAAGATAAAAAATATAGAATATAAAAAATGCCGGAACTCCAGATAAACGTGAGAGGTTTAGGGGAGGACCGGTGTTTTTTTAGGGAATCTTTGAGTAACGAACTTAGAGAAGATGAAAAAAACCTTTATATTTACTGTATTTGTGCTATCTGTATTTTTTTGACCAGATTTTTGACGGCAAATAAAATCACTTTCGTTTTGCAATTTTATCTAAAAATTGAGATTTTAAGGTACGCAATGGGCTTCCTTTTTGACGGTAAATCAGACGGCGAATAGATTTTATTGGCTGGATATAAAGCCAAAATAAGAAAAATCAGGACAGAATCTTCCTGGAAACGACACTTTTGGATGTATTTTAAGTAAGAAAATCTATTGAAACCTAATAAAAATAGTGTATAATAGATATGTAAATTTTAGAAATAAGATGTTTTGAGTTCGTTACTCACAGAAAGAGGGTGTGCATTATCTGGTATATATTGCATTGTCCGGATGATAACACGGCAGAATGGATTCGTTTATGCAAAGAAAATTTAAATAAAGATATCTTAAAGGATGCTTTTGCTTTTTCTTATGAACGAATGAAACGCTACCAGGGAGCCTGGCATTTGGAATGGGAAAATGTTTTTCCAAACTGTATCTTTCTGGAAAGTGAAGAGGAAGAGGCGCTGACAGCAGAGTTAGAGCAATATGCAGCTTTGAAGCATGCGTTGCTAAGAGCGGATGGTCTTTTATCTGTAAGTGAACGAACCCAGGTACTTTTGCAGGAATTAAGCGGAGAAACACACTGCATTCCACTATCTACCGGCATTATCCGAAAAGGAGTTACCTGTGTAACGGAAGGTCCCCTTAAGGGCATGGAGAAATGGATCACGAAAATTGACCGGCATAAAAGGCTGGCGTTTTTGGATGCAGGATCGATCCCAGGAGTATCGTCTATGAAAGCAGGGCTGGAAATCACAGAAAAAACTCTATGAGGACAGGCTTG
>CALIZJ010000145.1 GCA_938028845.1 uncultured Blautia sp. | reverse complement strand
TCACAGACCGGAAACAGTGGGAAGAAAAGGGGTATATCCTTCCCCGGTTTGACCGGGAAAAGGCGGCTGCCGCAGCCAGGGAAAATCCATTCTGGATCCATTTCGGGGCAGGAAATATTTTTCGGGCGTTCCAGGCGAATGTGGCCCAAAGGCTGCTGGAACAGGGCGTGATCGAACAGGGGCTGATCGTGGCGGAGGGATTTGATCATGAGATCATAGAAAAGATTTACCGCCCTCATGATAATTACAGTATTCTGGTTACTCTGAAAGGGGATGGAGAGATAACAAAAACTGTGGTGGGAAGTGTGACAGAATCTCTCCTTTTAGATTCTGAAAATGAGGAAGCGTATAAACGTCTAAAAGATATTTTTTCCAAGGACTCCCTTCAGATGGCGACTTTTACCATTACGGAAAAAGGCTATTGCCTTACAGATTCAAAAGGCGGTCTCCTTCCGGATGTGACGGAGGATTTTATCCAGGGCCCTAAAAAACCGAAGAGTTACATGGGAAAGATAACCGCTCTTTTATATACCCGTTATGAGACTGGGGAAAAGCCTCTGGCTATGGTGAGCATGGATAATTGTTCTCATAATGGAGAGAAGCTGTATGCCGCCGTTCACGCCTTTGCAATGGCCTGGATAAAGAACGGACGGATCCGGGAGGGGTTCCTGGATTATATAAAAGATAAGGACAAGGTTTCTTTCCCTTGGACTATGATCGATAAGATCACTCCAAGGCCGGATGATAAAGTGAAGGCACTTTTGGAAGCGGACGGACTAAAGGACCAGAATCCGGTCATTACAGCGAAACATACCTATATCGCTCCCTATGTCAATGGGGAAGAATGCGAATATCTGGTCATTGAAGACGCGTTTCCCAACGGAAGGCCAAAGCTGGAAAAAGGGGGAGTGTTTTTAACATCCCGGGAAACTGTAGAAAAAGCGGAAAAGATGAAGGTTTGTACCTGCCTGAATCCTCTGCACACCGCCCTTGCTGTTTATGGATGTCTTTTGGGCTATGAGAAGATTTCTGATGAAATGAAGGATCCGGAGCTGAAAAAATTGGCCAGGCTTTTGGGCTATCAGGAGGGGCTTCCCGCTGCGGCGGACCCTGGCATCCTAAATCCGGAAGAATTTTTGGACAAGGTGCTGAAAGAGCGTCTTCCCAATCCCTTCTTGCCGGATACCCCGCAGCGGATTGCCACGGATACCTCGCAGAAGCTGGCTATTCGTTTCGGAGAAACCATTAAAGCATATGAAAGAGCAGAGGATCTGGACGTGCGGGATCTGAAAGGCATACCCCTGGTGTTTGCAGGCTGGCTGCGTTATCTGATGGGAATAGACGATAAAGGAGAAACCTTTGCCCCAAGCCCGGATCCCCTTCTGGAACAGCTTTGTCCGCGTCTGTGTGTCCTAAAACTTGTCAGGGATCAGGATATAGAAAAGGCGGTGGCTCCGGTTTTAAAGATGAAGTCTATTTTCGGAGTGGATCTTTATGAGGCAGGGCTTGCCGGCCAGGTCATCCAATATATGAAAGAGCTTACAGAAGGGCCGGGAGCTGTGCGGAAAACATTGAAAAAATATCTGTAGGGCAGCTTAAAAAAACAGGAGCAGGTGAAAGAATATGAAAGCTTTTATGGATGAAAATTTTCTTTTAGAAACAGAGACGGCCCAAAGGCTGTTTCACCAGTATGCGGAGGGTATGCCTATATTAGACTATCACTGTCATATCCGGCCCCAGGAGATCGCCGAGGATCAAAAGTTTGAAAACATCACTCAGCTTTGGCTTAAAGAGGATCATTATAAATGGAGGCTGATGCGGGCCAACGGTGTGGAAGAAGCCTACATTACCGGCGGCGCCTCTGACAGGGAAAAATTTCAGAAATGGGCGGAAACCCTGGAAAAAGCCATAGGCAATCCTCTTTATCATTGGAGCCATCTGGAGCTTCAGCGATATTTCCAGTATTACGGTCCTTTAAACGGGAAAACAGCTCAGAAAGTATGGGAAATCAGCAGCCAGAAAATAAAAGAGAACAACATGACTGCGAAAAACCTTCTCCTTCAATCCAACGTGCGTTGTCTGTGCACCACAGATGATCCTGCGGATACCCTTCAATGGCATGACAGGATCAGGGAAGAGGAAGATTTTCCTGTACAGGTACTTCCTGCCTGGCGGCCGGACAGAGCAATGAATATAGAAAAGCAGGAGTATCCGGATTATCTGGAAAAATTAGAGGATGTAAGCCGCAGGGACATTCATAGCTTTGGAGATCTTACAGAGACGCTCCAAAGCCGGATGGATTATTTCGCGCAAAGAGGCTGCTGTGTGGCGGACCATGGACTGGAATACGTGATGTATGTACCTGCATCCAGGGTGGAGCTGGAAAATATTTTTGCAAAAGGACGGTTAGGGAAAGCCCTGTCACAAAGAGAGATACTGCAGTATAAAACCGCGCTTTTGCTCTGGGCTGCCAGGGAATATCATAAAAGAGGCTGGGCAATGCAGCTTCACTACGGGGTAAAACGTGACAATAACACCAGACTTCTTCACGTCTTGGGACCGGACGCAGGAGCGGACTGCATCCGAGGCAGCGCGCCGGCCGGCGGACTGACGGATTTTTTAAACGCGCTGGCAGCGGCGGAAGAACTTCCGAAAACCATCCTGTATTCCCTGGATCCTAATGATAACGCTCTTCTTGGATCCATCATCGGCTGCTTTCAGGAAGGAAACATCCCGGGGAAGATCCAGCATGGAAGCGCTTGGTGGTTTAATGATCATAAACAAGGCATTAAGGACCATCTGACTAATCTGGCAGCCCAGGGGCTTTTAGGAAATTTTATCGGAATGCTCACAGATTCCAGAAGCTTTCTTTCCTACACAAGACACGAATATTTCCGAAGAATCCTCTGTGATCTTATAGGTTCCTGGGTGGAAAGGGGAGAATATCCTGCAGATGAACAAGTACTGGGGCGTATGGTACAGGACATTTCTTACAATAACGCGGTAAGATATTTCTCACTCGGTATGTAATGAAAATTTATAGTTGACATATCCTCCCAAAAGTGCTATTTTAAATTCCAAGGACAGCGAAGACCTGAAAAAAGGCCTTCGCTGTTTTTTTATTTAAAAACGAGGAGGGAATATTATGAACACTACGATGATCATTGACACCATGTGGGTATTTCTGGCAGCGATCCTGGTCTTTTTCATGAACCTTGGATTTGCTTCTGTAGAGGCGGGATTTGCCCGCTCGAAAAACACTGTAAATATCCTGTCAAAAAACTTTATTGTCTTTGCTGTCTCTTCCCTTGGCTTTATGCTTTTAGGATGGGGACTCATGTTCGGAGGAGACAATCCTTTTATCGGGACTGAGCATTTATTTATTTTGGGAGACGCAGATCTTTCTTTTTATGACGGAACACTTACGGAAAACGTTCCTTTTTGGGGAAAATTCTTTTTCCAGCTTGTCTTCTGCGGCACAGCGGCAACGATTGTATCAGGCGCCGTTGCTGAGAGGATAAAATATGTTTCTTTTATCATTTTTTCTTTTGTTTTGACGCTGATCATTTATCCGATCGTAGGTCATTGGGTATGGGGAGGCGGATGGCTTTCTGACCTTGGTTTTATGGATTTCGCGGGAGATACGGCAGTACATTCTGTCGGCGGATGGGCAGCTCTTTCCGGCGCTATGATCCTTGGGCCGCGTATTGGAAAATATGACAAAAACGGCAAGGCCAAAGCTATACCCGGACACAGCATGTCACTTGCGGTCATCGGTCTTTTTGTTCTCTGGCTGGGCTGGTTTGGATTCAACCCCGGGTCAACCATGAGCTTTCAGAATCCCAGTGATGTAATGCATATATTGATGACAACGAATACCTCCGCTATTGCGGCTGTTCTCACAGCAACCATCACCTCCTGGGTATATCTTGGCAAGCCGGACCTGGGTATGACCATTAATGGATGTCTTGCCGGACTGGTGGGTATTACCGGCGGATGTGCATATGTGACTATTGGGGTATCCTTGCTGATTGGAGCTATTGCAGGCGTTCTTGTGGTATTTGCGGTAGTATTTTTTGACCGTATAAAAATAGATGATCCGGTGGGCGCTACTTCTGTTCACCTTGGCTGCGGAGTTTTCGGAACACTTTGCGTTGGCTTGTTCGCAAAGGAAGGGGTTACTACTCTCTCCGCCAGAAACGGCTTGTTCTATGGAGGCGGCTTCCAGCTTTTAGGAGTTGAATTGTTAGGCATCCTTGCAGTGGGCGTATTTGTTTTTCTTTCTTCTTCCTGCGTGTGGCTGGTACTGAAAAAGACCATCGGCATCCGGGTTTCCAGAGAAGAGGAGCTGGCCGGACTGGATATCGGAGAGCATGGAAACCTTGCTTATCCGGATTTCGCGCCGGCAACCGATATGGTTACGGATTCTAACAAACTGGAAGTGGGAACGGTTTCACCTGCGTACAGCGCTCCCGGGTCTGTATCCGTAGAAAAAGCGGTTCCTGTAGAACATAGAGAACATCCTGGCAGAAAGATGACAAAGGTTACAGTAGTTGCAAATCAGACAAGATTCGCGGAGCTTCAGGATGCCCTTGAGTCCATAGGAATCACCGGAATGACCGTCACCAATGTTTTCGGACATGGAATGCAGAAAGGGCATGTAAACTACTTCAGAGGCGCGCCCTTTGAGACAAGGCTTTTGCCTAAGATCAAGATTGATGTGGTAATCTGTGAGATTCCTACAGAAACGGTAATAGAAACTGTTCAGAAAGTCTTGTATACCGGCCATGTGGGAGACGGAAAGATATTCGTGTATGATGTGGAGGACGTGATCAAGATCAGAACCAGTGAACACGGATATGACGCTTTGCAGGATGAGGAATGATCATCCTGCAAGCATGGAAGAAAGGCAGTCTAGGATTTGTCTTAGCCTGTCCAGGTTTCCCAGAGTATCCAGCTTTTTTTCAAGAGAATGATTGCAGCCCTCAAAAATGATTCCGGTTTTTTCCGGGTGGGTGAGGGCGGCTTCTCTGACCTGTTCTGAAGAAATATACGGATCTGCCGTCCCTGAGAAAAAAATTCCTTCTATATTATTAAGGTAGGGAAGCGTGGCGGGAATAGGCGTCATAAGAAAATGCCGGACCGGGCGGGAAAGGGTCAGTTCCTTTTCTGCCTGGCAGGCAATGACTGTCCCGATGCTTTTGGAAATAAAGAGTACTTCCTCATAAGACGCGGCTGACAAGTCTAAAAGAGCAGGCATTACCCTTGAAAGGGCCAGTTGTGTGACAGGCTTAAGAGCGTCCGGCGTTCTTCCTTTAAAGCTGTGGATATCCTTTCCATAATCAAGGCGTATGGTTTCATATCCGTATTCTTCTGCCATGGCGGCAGTATAATATAGAAGCGGTTTGGCGCAGGTATATCCTACGCCGGGAAAAATAACAGCAAGTTTTTTCATAGCTTTTCAAGTACATTCTGCGTCATCCGGCAAGATATTTGTTTCCCGATGTACTATTTCCTTCCTATAATGTCAAGCCTAAAATCATTGATTTTTTAGGCTTTTTCTAACTTGTTACCTCATATAAACAGAGCTAAAAGTGATGAACAGTC
>CALIZJ010000144.1 GCA_938028845.1 uncultured Blautia sp. | reverse complement strand
ATAGTTATAGTTAATTCTGAAATTTTGTATAAAGGAGATGAATGTAATGTTTCAGCCGGATTACAGGAATATCGTGGACAGTGCGAGAAATAAGCAGGCAAAAAGGCTTCCCCTCTATGAACATAATGTATCTTTTGAAAAGATCGGGGAGATCAAAGGCGCGGATATGATGGCGCTGTACAACGGGGACGAAAAAGATATCCATGAGTTTTTCCGAATCTATTGTAATTTTTTCAAAGAGTATGGCTACGATGTAGTGACTTTTGAAGAGTGTATCGGTACAGTGATGCCGGGAAGCGGTGCTCTTGGAGACAGCCGCGTGACGCCGGTGATCCAGGAGGAAGATGATTTTAACGATTATCCCTGGGAAGAGATACCGGATTACTATTTTGAACGGAACGCAAAGTATTTCCGTGCCCTTAGGGATGAGATGCCTGAAGGGATGAAAGCTATCGGAGGCGTAGGAAACGGGATTTTCGAGTGCGTGCAGGAGCTAACAGGATTCCAGGGGCTGTGCTATATCAAAGCGGATGACGAGGAACTCTACCAGAACCTGTTTAAAAAAGTAGGAGAAACGAATCTGAAGATCTGGCAGAGGTTTATGAAAGAATTCGGGGATGTGTACTGCGTGCTCCGTTTTGGGGATGACTTAGGCTATAAGACCAGTACCATGCTTTCTACAGAGGATGTAAAAACCTTGATCCTTCCCCAGTATAAGCCTATCGTGGATCTGGTGCATAGTTACCAGAAGCCGTTCCTGCTCCATTCCTGCGGGAAGATCTTTGATGTAATGGAAGACCTGATCGAAAAAGTAGGGATCGATGCGAAACATTCCAATGAGGACCAGATCGCACCATTCCCGGTATGGGTGGAAAAATACGGGGACCGTATCGGAAACTTTGGCGGGGCAGATGTGGACATGGTATGCCACTGCAGCAAGCAGGAGCTTAAAGAGTATATCGTGGATATCATTAAGAAGTCAGAGAACCACGGAGGTTTCGCCTTTGGCACAGGAAATTCGATCCCTGCCTATGTACCTACGGAAGGGTACCTGAACATGATCGAGATTGTCCGGGAATACAGAGGAGATTTCCGCTGAGAAAAGGAAAGGAGAAAACAGGTAATTATGAAACGTTCAGAGATAAACCAGGCGATAAAAGATATGGAGGCATTGATCAAAGAGCACGGTTTTGAAGTGCCGCCTTTTTGTAAATGGACGCCGGAAGAATGGAAGGAAAAAGGAGCAGAGTACCAGGAAATCCGCGACAATATGCTGGGATGGGACATCACGGATTACGGCACGGGGAATTTTGACAAAGTAGGCTTTGCCCTGATCACCATCCGGAATGGAAATCTGAAGAATCCAAAATATACAAAGACTTATGCGGAAAAGCTGCTCATGATAAAAGAAGGGCAGCATTCCCCCATGCATTTCCATTGGAACAAAATGGAAGATATCATTAACCGCGGGGGCGGAACCGTCCTGATCAAGGTTTATAATTCCACAGAGGATGAAGGCCTGGCAGATACAGATGTGACGGTACACTGCGACGGAAGGGAATTTACCGTACCGGCAGGCACCCAGGTGGAGCTGAAACCAGGGGAGAGCATCACGATCTATCCGTACATGTACCATGATTTTGACGTAAAACCAGGCACAGGCGCTGTACTCTTAGGAGAGGTATCCATGTGCAATGACGACGAGCATGATAACCGCTTTTATGAAAAAGTAGGACGTTTCCCTACAGTGGAGGAAGACGAGGCGCCTTATAGGCTGCTGTGCAATGAGTATCCGGATGCATAAGAGTGCTTTTGCCTTTGGACAGGAGTGAAAATAAAAAGACCCGCTGCAATATTTTTCCTGGAATAGAGGTTTATTGCAGCGGGATTTTTGCATTTACCTTGGATCATCGTACATTTATTTTTGTGGGTAATTTTAAGAAAATATAAAAGAGGAGAAGTATTATGACATCAAGAGAATTGGTATATGCGACATTAGAGTTTCGCAATAAAAGCGGAAGGGTTCCCAGGCAGATGTGGCTGCTTCCGTGGGCTGAGACACATCATGGGGATATGATTAAAAAGATACAGACAGAATTTGAGGAAGACATTGTAACTGCGCCTGTAAGTTTAAAGAAACCGACAGTAACGAAAGGGGATCCCTATAAAGTAGGTGAATATATTGACGACTGGGGCTGCCGTTTTTCCAATATTCACGAAGGTATTTTCGGAGAGGTAAAGGAAGCGCTGGTAAAGGATGAGGAATGGGCGGATATGGATAATATACATATCCCTGTAGAATGGCTGGACTTTGATGTGGATGAGGTAAACGCATTTTGCAGAAATACGGATAAATTTGTGCTGTCCGGGCATTGTCCAAGGCCTTTTGAACAATTACAGTTTATCCGTACAACCCAGGAGCTGTATATGGATCTGATGGACCCTTCAGAGAATATGCTGGCATTTATGAAAAAAATGCACACTTTTTATTGTGACCTTATAGAAAAATGGGCAAAAACAGAGATTGACGGCATTTATTTTATGGATGACTGGGGGAGCCAGCAGAGTCTTTTGATCAATCCGAAGCTTTGGGACGAGTATTTTAGACCGATGTATAAAGATTTTATAGAAATTGCAAAAAGATATGGAAAAAAGACCTTTATGCATTCAGACGGGTATACGCTGGACATTTATCCAAGGATGATAGAGCTGGGGCTTGATGCCTTTAATACACAGATTTTCTGTATGGGTTTGGATAAATTGGAGCAGTTTAAAGGGAAGATCACCTTCTGGGGAGAAATTGACAGGCAGCATCTGCTTCCGGAAGGAACTGCACAGGATATCGAAAAGGCAGTAAAAGAGGTATACGATAGATTGTGGTGTGACGGGGGCTGTATTGCACAATGCGAGTTCGGTGCAGGGGCAAAACCGGAAAATGTATATGCTGTTTACCAAACCTGGGATTCTTTAAGGCCATAAGCAGTATATAAGGATTGGTGGGGAAAATAAGAAATTAAAGGAGAATGAGCGTAGTTTGCAGCAAAAATTATAAGATAATTCATGGGAGGAACACAAATGTTTTTTACACTTGACAAGTTTCAGAATCGTGTACAGGAATTAGGCCAGCGCAGATATTTAAAGCATAGCTGTATCGCGCCTTTTACTGCAATGGAAGGCACGCTTTTAGAAGACGAGGCATATCATGAGTTCCCGGAAAAAATCCAGGGAGATTCCTTTGAGATGAATGATTTTTTCGTAGGGCGTGATAAGTATCTCTGGCTGGATAAAGAGGTAGTTATGCCGCCTGCAAAAGAAGGGTATGATTTGGTGGGGCTGTTTAATTTCGGCAAAACCTACGGCGGCTATACAAAAGGATTTGAATCCCTTCTCTATGTGAATGGAAGTCCTTTTCAGGGAGTGGATACTAATCACAATGAAGTTTTGTTTGAAGGAATGGAGGAAAAGAAAGTTCGTCTTACCTTTCTGCTGTGGACAGGGCTGGAGGGCGGCGGAGAACACCAGACCTTTTATCACCAGTTAAAACAGGCAGAGTTTGTTTATCTTCATAAAAAGACAGATGAACTGTATTACTTTGCAAGGGCGATCACGGAAACCCTTCTTCTTTTACCGGACGAGGACGAAAGAAAAGAAGCTTTAAAAGGGGCGCTGGAGCGGGCGCTGCTTTGCATTGACTGGGACGAGGACGCTTTTTTTGCTTCGGCAGAGCAGGCACATGATGTTCTTTTAGCAGAGCTGGATAAATTGGAAAAGAATACGGATGTCACGGTAAATGTAGTGGGCCATACCCATATTGATGTGGCGTGGCTGTGGCGGTTAAAACATACAAGGGAGAAAGCGCAGAGGTCTTTCTCTACGGTCCTGCGCCTTATGGAGCAGTATGACGAGTATATTTTCCTTCAGACCCAGCCGCAGTTATATAAATATATAAAAAATGACTGCCCTCAGATTTATGAGGGGATCAGGAAGAGGATTCAGGAAGGAAAATGGGAGCCGGACGGCGGTATGTGGGTAGAGGCGGACTGCAATATCCCTTCAGGAGAGGCATTGGTGCGCCAGTTCCTTCACGGTACACGGTTCTTTGAAAGAGAATTTGGAAAAAAATGTGAGTATCTCTGGCTGCCGGATGTATTCGGATACAGCTGGGCTCTTCCTCAGATTTTAAAGCTTTGTGAGATTGACACCTTTATGACTACAAAGATCAGTTGGAACCAATACAATTCTATTCCTGCGGATCTTTTTAAGTGGAGGGGAATCGATGGAAGCGAGGTTTTGACTTATTTTATAGAAACTCCAGACGATAAGGCAGATGTCAATGCCAGGTTCTCTACATATAATGGAATCCTGACGCCTTTTACCATCCTGGGAAGCTGGAAAAAATTTAAAAATAAAGAGCTGAGCAAGGATGTGCTGATTGCTTATGGTTACGGGGACGGCGGAGGAGGCGTTACCAGAGATATGCTGGAAATGCGCCGTGCGATGGACCGTATTCCAGGACTTCCCCATGTAAAGACTACAACAGCAGGCGAATTTTTCCGTAAGCTTCATAAAAATATAGAGGAGACGGACCGCTATGTGCATACCTGGGACGGAGAGCTTTATCTGGAATACCACAGAGGAACTTACACTTCTCAGAGTTACAATAAGAAGACAAACCGTTCTCTGGAAAACAAACTTGCACAGCTTGAATGGCTTTCTTCCGCCGCATATGCCTTAGGAGAAACCTATGAGCAGGAAAAGCTTAATGATTGCTGGGAATGTGTTCTTTTACATCAGTTCCACGATATTATTCCGGGTTCTTCTATTCGTGAAGTTTATGAAGATTCCCATGTGAATTATCAAGCTGCCGGGGAATGTGCAGATGAAGTAAAAGAACGGGTACTTGGCACGCTTGTAAAAGAACAGGAAAATATTTTCGGAATCTATTCCAGCAATAGTTATGGAGGGAAAGAGCTGGTATCTGTTCCGGTTGCGGCAGAGGGAATGTTTACGGATGAAAAAGGCAATGTCCTTCCTTCCCAGAAAGAAAAAGACGGATATCTTGTTTTAGTAGATACGGTGCCTTTTGGGTTCCAGAATATCACCTTCCATACAGGAAAGCAGGAAGAGCTGTCGGAAAGCCTTGCTGTTTCAGAAAATTCTGCGGAAACGCCTTTTTATTCCATTTTCTGGAACCAGGATGGTCAGCTTACTGGGCTTTACGACAAGGAAGCTGGGCGAAATGTACTGGCAGAGGGTATGCTTGGAAATGTTCTGGAGGTTTATGAGGACAAGCCTGTGCAGTATGATGCCTGGGACGTGGACATTTTCTATACGCAGAAGAAGGAGACGGTCAAGGCAGACGCGCCTGCCCAGGTGATTGAAACGGGAAGCCTGCGGACGATTGTGCGTTTCCATTATAAATACCGTCATTCGGTGATCATTCAGGATATGATCCTGTACCGGGATCTGAAGAGGATCGATTTCCGTACACAGGCAGACTGGCATGAGGACCATCGGCTTTTAAAGACAGCTTTTTATACAGATATCCGTTCTACAAAGGCGACTTACGATATCCAGTATGGTCATGTGGAGCGCCCCACTCATTGGAATAACAGCTGGGATTGGGCCAGATTTGAGGTATGCGGCCATAAGTGGGCGGATCTTTCAGAAGAGGGATATGGGGTAAGCCTTCTGAATGACTGCAAATATGGGTACAGTATTAAAGATAACGGAATCAAGCTCAGCCTGCTTAAGAGCGCCAAATATCCTGACACAGAAGCAGATATGGGAAGCCATGAATTTACTTACTCTTTGTATCCCCATACAGGCGCAGTTGTCCAGGGAGGAACCATCGAACAGGCAAATCAGTTAAACCTTCCGGCACAGGTTGTAAAAGGTGGGTTTGAAGAGCTTCGGCGCATTGTGCGGGTATCCACTGACGGAGTTCAGATCGACGCGGTGAAAAAAGCGGAAGACGAGGAATGTTTGATCGTCAGGATGCATGAGTGCCGGGGCGGCCGCCATGAAGTGAGCCTGGAGTCAGATTTCCCTGTGAAAAGGATCATGCCCTGTAATCTTCTGGAACACGACTGCGGAGAAACCACAGAAGGCAGCAGAGTTGATTTTGTGATAAAACCGTTTGAAATTAAGACATTTAAGTTTTTCTTTTAAAGTCTATCGTTTCACTGGTGGTTAGAATAATGAATAGATGAAATATATTTGTGTTTATGTGTGTTAACTTTGTAAAACAGCTAAAATGGAAGTGGAGCAGGTTTGAAATCTGCTCCGCTTTTCTAACCACTTTTCTAACCACTAGTTGACAATGATGGTTAGATTGGTTAGAATATGGGCAGAATGTTTTCAGGAGGCGATCAAATGATTTTTCAGGAAAGCGAAACCGTGGAATTAAAGTCTATTGTTGTGGATGACATAAAAAAAGAGATTATAGCTTTTGCAAATTGTGAAGGTGGAAAACTATATATTGGCGTTCAGGACGATGGAACTGTCATCGGTGTGGACGACCCGGACGGAGCCGCCTTACAGGTCAGCAATATGGTGCGGGATGCGATCAAGCCAGATTTAACCATGTTCCTGCACTATCAAACGTTGAACGAAGACGGAAAACAGATTGTTGCCATTGATGTTCAGCAGGGAACAGAGCGCCCCTATTATATCGCCAAAAAAGGGTTAAGACCGGAAGGCGTTTTTGTGCGTCAGGGATATTCTTCTGTTCCGGCTACTAATACAGCAATCCGTCGTATGATTAAAGAAACAGATGGAGACCATTTTGAGGATATGCGGTCCTTGGAACAGGATTTGACTTTTGAAGCAGCACGGAAGGAATTTTCAGAAAGAAATCTCCCGTTTGGCGAGCCTCAGATGAAAACATTAGGAATTATGACCCATGATGGAGTTTATACAAATCTGGGACTTCTGCTGTCCGATCAGTGTGTGCATACGATCAAGGTAGCAGCCTTTGAAGGAACAACGCAACAGGAATTTAAGGACCGTAAAGAATTTTCCGGCTCTTTGTTCCGGCAGATGGATGAAGTGTATGATTATATTGATTTCCGCAACCAGACTCATTCTACTTTTCAAAAACTGCGCCGGATCGATCAGCGGGATTACCCCGAAACAGCAGTCAGGGAGGCACTTTTGAATCTGCTTGTGCATCGCGAATATTCCTTTCGCGCCAGCACTTTTATCAGCCTTTACGAAGATCGGATTGAGTTCACTTCTATCGGGGGGCTTGTAAGCGGTGTGACCCTGAATGATATTATGATGGGGA
>CALIZJ010000143.1 GCA_938028845.1 uncultured Blautia sp. | reverse complement strand
GAGCACTTGACTTTTAATCAAGTTGTCCGGGGTTCGAATCCCCGATGCTTCACTGAAGAATAGCGCAGACCATACAGTAAGATGGTTTGCGTTCTTTTTTCTTGTTAAATTTTCTTAACAATGTTATACTTAAATTGACAAGTTAAATAATATAAACCGTCGGAGCAGATAGTTATCTGGCTGGGGTTTGTTGGCCATGGTGCCCCGGGACATAACTGTAGAAAAGCAAAAAAATGGTTAGAAAGGAACGGTTATGCTCTACACTCTTTTAACGAATAAGGCTATGCAGGTGGCATACGCTGCTCATCAGGGGCAGACGGACCAGAGCGGAGTGCCTTATATTTTTCACCCTTATCATCTGGCGGAACAAATGACAGATGAGATTGCCATATGTGTCGCATTGCTTCATGATGTAGTCGAGGATACGCAGGTTACGATTGAAGATCTGGAAGAAGAATTTCCCAGTGAAGTTACAGATGCCCTGAGGCTGCTTACGCGCAGGGAAGGAACAGATTATTTGGATTATGTACGTGCTATTCGTGAAAATCCTGTTGCAAGAAAAATAAAACTTGCGGATATTGTACATAATTCTGATGAGACCCGGATAACTGGATGTGAAAATATTCCGAAAGAGAAAATTCTTCGCTGGAGAGAAAAGTATCAAAAAGCAAAAGAAATATTGGAAGAAAAGTAAGAATTTGAGAGCCCGTATAGCGGGCTCTTATTATTTTGCTTTAAGATATTAATAAGGAAAACGTACCCTGCCTGCTTTTTCTCATATACTAAGGGTAAAGAATATGGGAATTATGGATGATGTATATTCTATCTGGATTCTTGATACTGCTGTATACTTTTATATTTTCATGTAATGCTTCTAAAAAGAAAAGAATTCTAAATAAAATAAGCAGAATGGATACCTGGGAAAAGGTATATCTTTTAAGAAAAATTTTAATGCCTTTTGGTTTTACTTACAGCTTTTCTTCTGATGTAGTTACTTCAACAATAAACTCCTGGCAGAGAGACTTTGGTTATTCTTCTCTGTATGATAAAACTGCGATTTATTTTAATATGGTTTTAGATTTTGAACCGGTTTATTTCTATTACAGTGGAAAAACCTGGCTGGTTGAATTCTGGAAAGGGCAGTATGGAATGAATATGGGGGCAGAGGTAGGAGTTTACTATGCTGATGGAGAGGTTTCACCTTCTGAATATGAAGATACGATTTTTAAAAGTGTGCCAGACAATGAAATGCTGCCTATGTCCATAGAACTGTTTTATAAGGGAAGGCATCAGTTTTCTATCCAAAAGAAACATTGGTGGCTTACTGGCTTTAAAGTGGGAACTTTCGGAGAGCCGAAGTATATGACCATGAATATTTCTATTACTTTTTTAGGCGAACAGATGGCAAAAAAATTTCAGGAGTCAATGCTTGAAAGAGGGTATCTTAAAGAGGATCTGAAAATATCTGAAAGTACAGTTTCCTTTACTTTTTATAATGGGCAGACTGGACTTTATAAAAATAATAGCTGGATGCTGCAGTACTTTATTCAGCTTATGAACCAGATCTTTGTCAAAGTTTATCAATGGGTTACAAAGCCATATGTTCATACTTATGATAAATTATTATATTTATATTATTTTCTGCCACATGCCTTTCGGTATACGCTGAAATGTCAGAAATGCCAAAACCTGAAGAAGGCCGAGAGGTGAGCGGATATGAGTGCATATTCCAGAATCTCCAAAGGTTTTGAGACTGCGCTGGTGCTTCCTTTGAACCACAGTTCAAAATATGTTTTAATGAGCGACTGTCATCGGGGCAGAGGAAATGCAAACGATAATTTTTTGAAAAATGAGTATCTCTATCTGGCGGCCATGAAGTTTTACTTTAAGAAAGGGTTTACTTATCTGGAACTTGGAGATGGTGATGAACTTTGGGAAAACCGTTCTATAGAAGAAATCAAGGAAATGCATAAGTCCAGCTTTCAGGCGATTGGCGATTACTATAAAAACCACCGCATGTATGCTTTATATGGCAATCATGATATGATAAAGAAAAAGACGAAAAAATTTCAAAAGTATATGCTGACCTGTGCCTGTGATAAAAATATGTGCCAGATTTCTCTTTGTCCGGATATAAAATTTTATGAAGGAATTATTTTAAAGGATGAAGAGAAAGGAAAGGATATATATCTTACCCATGGACACCAAACGGACATATTAAACAGTACCTTTTGGAAGGTTTCCAGATTTCTGGTGCGGTATTTCTGGAGGCCGCTGGAAGCCCTGGGGATTCCGGATCCTACCAGCGCGGCAAAGAACAATATAAAAAAGAAAAAGTCTGAGGACAGACTGATGAACTGGGCTGTATCTAATGGAAAAATCCTGATTACCGGGCATACACACCATCCTATGACAGGAACATGGGATGCGCCTTATTTTAATACGGGAAGCTGTATCCATCCATCTGGGATTACGGCAATAGAAATCCAAGACAGATGCATCCGTTTGGTAAAATGGAGCTTACAGGCGGATGAAAAGCTGGCAATGTATGCCAAGAGAGAGCAGATGGGAAAAATATTTCTTCTGGATGAGGCGGAATAATGGTGTTGTGCCCGTGCAGATCGTTGGAATGTGCAGGCAATAAGAGTTTCTAATAATGCGCAGTAAAACGGAAGGATGAGCAGAAAAAGCGGTCTGTTTTACTATGCATTATTGGAAGCAGGATAATTTTGGCTGGCTATAGTATAGGCAGGATGTCAGGAGATATTTTTTCTGCAGTGTGAAAAAAAATATTGAGGCAGGAGTTCTATTTTGGGGAGAGAAAGGCATAAATTACTATTACCTGTGTAGCAGTGGGAAGTGCGCAGTCCCAGAGCCGGACAGGCATGGTATAAGGAGGGCCTTTAAATGAAGAATTTTAAAAAATATTTTAAAATGCTGCTGACTGCAATGATCTGTTTCGCAATGTGCTTGGTATCTGGAAAGAATGTAACAGCAGATGTAGAAAAAATACTTGCAGATGGACAGGCTGTTCCCAACCATACAGAAAAAGATGGACTTTTAGAAAGAAGCTCAAGAAATGTTTTTGAAGTTTCTAAGATTGAAGAAGAGAAAAAAAGGAAATATAAAGAAGGCTCATTTTTGAAGAAAATATTTTTCTGGCTTAAAGGTCCAGGTGACAGGAGCGGGGAGATCCTTCCCCGAAGTTCTCTTTATCCAAAAGGTTTTTATACTCTATTGCAAAAAATAGGATAAGCTGAAAATATAATATATGCTGTGTATTTTGTTATGGAATAGAAGCAGAAAGAAATCAGAAGAGGAAAAGGCAGATTGTGCTGTTTCTGTATAATTGCAGGATACTATGAAAAATATATTGTGGAAAATTGAAAAGAGACGGGCTTTTTTTTTAATTGAATATGAATATAGATAACAGGCACATCTGGGAGAAAACAGATGTGCCTGCGCTGTATTTTGCCTTATAGAAATTCAAGGTATTTATTCAAAATGAACGGTAATAGGACAAATTTCACTGTCTGTCCCTACACGCATATCAGGACCCCAGATACCAGCTCCTGAAGTCACGATATTGTGCATATTGCCCTTTTGAAGATATCCGCATGGATTTTCCCAAAATAAATGAATGGTAAGATTTCCAGGAAACATTTGCCCGTTATGGGTATGCCCGCAAAGATCAAGATCTGCACCTGCAGCGGCTGCTTCCTCCAGCTCCTTTGGCTGATGGTCGATAAATATAATAGGTTTGCTCTGATCCAGATCAGAAGTAAGCTGGGCGGGAGTGAGACGCTCCTCGCTGGTTTTTTCCGCCCGGTCCTCATCCTTTCGTCCGACAATATAGAATTTATTGTCAATAAGTACTGCTTCGTCTTCTAAAAGATGAATACCGGCATCTGTTAAGAATTCTTTCATACGTGGATCATCCTTATTTTCGCTGCTTTTAAAAGTAAATCCAGCCAGAATAGGTTCGTTCAAGTCATGATTTCCCCAACATGCATAGACACCGTATTTTGCCTGAATGGATTTCAGGCTTTTCTTTATGTCTTCCGGATAGCGGATCGCGTCAAATTCGTTGTCAAAGATATCTCCGGCAAAACATACAATGTCCGGATTTTCAGCATTGATCTTTTCTACGATCTGCTCTGCCTGTGAACGTCCTATGCTGTATCCGAAATGTGTATCCGCAAGGAGGACAATCTTCAGGGAATCCATGCCCTCCACTGTTTTATGTACGGTAACTTCATAAGGGGTAGTTTTAATATCCCTTACATGGACTATGCCGTAAATACTTACGGACAAGATCAAAAGAGCACTGATCAGCCCTGTAACAGCAAAAGTATAGCGGTAATTGATCCAGGATACATGAAAGACATATTTAAGAAGAAGCCGTCCCAGATCAACGATGAGGATTACAAGGAGGATATATAAAAAAGTACCGAGAAAATAATTTCCTATCACCTTTAATGCATGGTGAAGGGTATAGGGCTTTTTGATCAAAAAACCGGTCAGAAGCGTAGTGGCCAGAAAAACATATACGCCTACGAAAACAGCTCTGAAACCAAAAGTACGGAACAGTCGATGACATGCGCCCATCCACAGAATCATCCACCGTACAATATAAAAATTTACAAGAATATAAACAGGAGCAAAAAGGATTGCAAGCATGTCTTTCCTCCATTTATCAGAAATATTTTGTACTGCAGCAGAATGCACGGGGGCATCTGGTATCCCCCAATAAAGTATCCTAATTATAGCGGAAGGTATTAGATATGTCAAAATATTTATAAATATGTGGAAACATAAAATAAGGCATGACGCCATATATTAACAAAAAGCACATATGGACCTATCTATGAAGGAAAAAATATTTTCTTATCTGACAGGAATTATGACATTTCTTTTAGTGCCTTATCTGTTTACAATTCTGATAAACGGTGCAGATACTGCACTTTTAACCCGTCCGGCAGATTTGGAAGTCTGTATTCCCACTATTGTTTCCCGGCAGATATCCAAGGATTATGAGCTGGAAACGATCAAAAGCCAGACTGTAATAGCCAGGACGAACTTATATCGCAGACTGGATGAAAAAGAAAGTTTACAGGATATTTTAAAAGAACTGAGGGAAGAAGGGGGAGAAAGGTATAAATACTGGCATATTCCGGACAAAATATATGAAAAGGCGGCCCAGGAAACGAAAGGTGAGGTACTTTCTCTGGACGGGGACTTAAAGCTTGTCCCATATCATGAGCTCAGTTCAGGAAAGACAAGAGACGGGGAAGAGGTATTTCATGATCCAGACTATTCCTATCTGAAATCTGTAGACAGCAGTGCGGACAAAGATTCCCCGGATTATTTAAACAGTACATATATTGCACAGCAGCAGATGCCAAAGGAGATTGAAGTAAAGGAGAGAGACTTAGCAGGGTATGTGATAAGTCTTGATGCAGAGGGGAGTATTTTAGAGGGGGAAGCCTTCCGAAAAGGAATGGGGCTTTCTTCTGCAAATTTTACGATTCAGAAAATCGGAGAAGAAATCCGTTTTTTATGCAAGGGAAAAGGACATGGATTAGGCTTTTCACAGTATGGAGGAAATGTACTTGCAAAAGAGGGAGAAACCTACGATACAATCTTAGAAACCTATTTTCCTGCGTTTTCTCTTGAAAGCATTGACGTGATTTTTAGAAATGCGTGAATAGACTTACATATTCTGGACACCCTATAGATACAGAAACAGATTATGTTATTGCCTGTAAAAGAGACGGTAACAAGAGATTACAAGTAGAGGTGAAAGGAATATGATGAAAAACAAGACAAAACGAATCATTGTAAACGGCGTGGTTTTAGCTGCGCTGGCAGCAGTGGGAGTGACTGCGTACCAGCTTGGGACTGCTCCTGTAAAGGAGGAGGAGATTCCAGATGAAATCCAGATTGAAAGTGAATTGCCTCAGGAAGAAAGCAAGACAGAGGATGAACCTATAGCGGACGCAGATACCAATAAAGTGACCGCCAGTGTGGACGCAGATGAGGAAGATGTGGATAACTCTGCCACAGAAGCCTCCGTAGTGCCTGAGAGTGTGGATATCCAGGAAGAAATTTCAGCGGATGAAGAAGATACCGCGGAGGAGGTTCAGGATGTATCTGCAGCAGCTGTATCTTTGCCGACTCTGGATTTTTCTGAGGATACATTAATGCAGTGGCCGGTAAGCGGAAACATTCTTTTAGATTACAGTATGGACCAGACGACTTATTATGCCACTCTTGACCAGTACAGATTAAGTCCTGCCATTGCTGTACAGGCTGTGGAGGGTGCTCCGGTAACAGCGGCAGCAGCCGGTGAAGTTTTTTCCATAGTAGATGACGCGCAGACAGGGACAACAGTTACCATGGAACTGGGAAACGGTTATCAGGCAGTCTATGGACAGCTTAAAGATCTTACTGTTGCAGAGGGAGACGTGGTAAAAGAAGGAACAATTATTGGTTATATCAATGCGCCTACGAAATATTACAGCCTGGAAGGCAGCAATTTATATTTTGCAATGAAAAAAGATGGAGAGCCCATAGATCCCATCACATATTTGCCCTGAAAAGAGCAGCAGATTTTTTATTCACAAGAAATGAAATACAACGTATAATAAAAGCAGGTGGGAAACAAAATACGCAGCCAGTATTTCTCCTACCTGCTTTTTGCGCGGTGTGTGCCGTGCCGGAACGAAGATACCTGTTTTAAGCTGGCTGCTTGAAAATAGATATGGGGACGGCTGCTGTGCCTTTTTGCCGGCGGCAGTCCTTTACATAGACGGAGGGGTTATGAATTATACATATATGGTCAAATGTGCGGACGGAACTCTTTATACGGGATGGACAAACTGTTTATCCAAGCGTATGAAGGCTCATAACGGAGGCAAAAACGGGGCAAAGTACACAAAGGCAAAGCAGCCGGTGAGGCTTGTGTATTACGAAGGGTTTCTGGAGAAGAATGAGGCTATGAAAAGGGAAGCGCAAATAAAAAAACTGACGAGAAAAGAAAAGCTTGCTTTGATGGATTTTTGAACGGTATAAGGCAGCCCTCCTATGGATATTGGGGTTATCATATCCATAGGAGGGCTGCCTTCTTACTATAGTCATTTATAAAGGAAGAGCTGCGACAAAGAAGTACATTACGATAAAGTGACACAGGCTTCCCAGCATTACAAATACATGAAAGATTTCATGTGAGCCGAAATTTTTATGTTTGGCATCAAATATCGGAAGTTTTAATCCATAGATCACGCCTCC
>CALIZJ010000142.1 GCA_938028845.1 uncultured Blautia sp. | reverse complement strand
CGGGTATGCAGTTCCATAAATGTGGGTTCCACAAAAACCGGAATTGATATGGATGCGGTGAAGCTTATGGGCGAGATCGTTTTAGAGACGGCGAAAGCCACAAAGGATCAGGATTCTCTTGGCTGTGCCAAGCTGGTGGTCTTTTGCAATGCGCCGGATGACAATCCCTTTATGGCAGGGGCTTTTCACGGAGTGACAGAAGGCGACTGCATCATTAATGTGGGCGTCAGCGGTCCGGGAGTGGTAAAGACTGCCCTTGAAGAGGTCAGAGGACAGGATTTTGAAACCCTTTGTGAGATGATCAAGCGTACCGCGTTTAAAGTTACCCGTGTGGGGCAGCTTGTAGCGCAGGAGGCTTCCAGACGTCTGGGAGTGCCTTTTGGGATCGTGGATCTTTCTCTTGCGCCTACTCCGGCTATCGGCGACAGTGTGGCGGAAATTCTTGAGGAGATCGGCCTTGAGAGAGTGGGTGCCCCTGGAACCACAGCAGCGCTTGCTCTTTTAAACGACCAGGTGAAAAAGGGCGGAGTTATGGCTGCGACGGCTGTAGGCGGCTTAAGCGGTGCCTTTATTCCGGTAAGTGAGGACCAGGGGATGATCGATGCGGTAAATGCAGGTTCTCTTACTCTGGAAAAACTGGAAGCCATGACTTGTGTATGCTCTGTTGGTCTTGATATGATCGCCATTCCAGGGGATACCAAGGCATCCACGATAGCAGGGATCATTGCGGATGAAGCGGCAATCGGTATGGTAAACCAGAAAACTACGGCTGTGCGTATTATCCCTGTGATCGGAAAAGGGGTAGGGGAAACCGTGGAATTCGGCGGCCTTTTAGGTTACGCGCCGATCATGCCGGTAAATTCTTTTTCCTGTGATGCCTTTGTAGAGAGAGGGGGCCGTATCCCGGCACCGATCCATAGTTTTAAAAACTAAAATCCACAGTTTATTTTCGCGGATTCTTGTATTTTGAAGAAAGCACAGAGGAATTTTTGAAAAAACTGATTGACATCATGTCTTCTCTGTGGTAAAGTAATACACAGCAAAACCGATGAGGAAGAAGAGTAGACAGTCGTGTGACATTCCAGAGAGCGGATGCTGGTGAGATTCCGTATGAAGCAGGTTGTTGAATGGCCTTCCGAGGGCGGCCCGAAATTTTTTTAAAAAGTAGGCGTCGACGGGAACCGAACCCGTTACCAATCAGGAGTGTATGTTTGTACATGAGAAAGTGGACTTTTTGTCAATTTGAGTGGTACCGCGATAATAAGATTTTATTACCGTCTCAAGCATAGCTTGAGGCGGTTTTTATGTTATAGAAAAGTGTTCCGGCGCCAGTGTGAGCCAAGCTTATTCTATTACCGCAGGAAAGGTGCTTTAAAAAGTGTTTCCCTTCCAGCCGGACAGCATCCGGCAGCCATGAAGAAAGGACGGATTTACTCTTTCTCACAGACAAAGCCTATGGGTTGGCTTATATCCAAAGGTAAAAACCAATGTAGAGAGAGGAGAAAATATCATGAAGAAAACATTAACAGTAAAAATGGCAGGAGCAGCAGTTTTGGCAATGGCGTTAGCAGGGAGCAGCACCGTAATGGCGGCAGAGGAGGAATACACCATTGGAATCGAGCAGTTCGCAGAGCATGGCTCACTTGACAACTGCAGGGAAGGCTTTCTGGAAGGATTAAAAGAAGAAGGCATTGAGGAAGGTAAAAACCTGACGGTGGAATATAAAAATGCAGCGGCAGATATGGGAACAGCAGGACAGATTTCAGACAGTTTTGCCACATCAGATGTAGATCTGATCTGTGGCATCGCTACACCAAGCGCACAGAGCTGCTACAATGCGGCTATGGATACAGATATTCCTGTTATTTATACAGCAGTTACGGATCCTGCGGCGGCAGAGCTTGTAGATGAGGAAGGAAATCCGGTAGGGGAGATTACGGGAACCAGTGATAAACTTCCGGTGGAACAGCAGTTGGAAATGATCCGCACCATGCTTCCCGAAGCGAAGACCATTGGTATTTTGTATACTACAAGCGAGGCAAATTCAGAATCTGCCATTAAAGATTACGAAGCTCTTGCAGCAGAATATGATTTTACCATAGAGACTGCGGGAATCACAGCTACCGCCGACATTCCCCTTGCTGCACAGGGACTTTTGGAAAAGGTAGATTGTCTGACGAACCTTACGGATAATACAGTGGTAAGTTCTCTGCCTACGATCCTTGAGATGGCAAATGAGGCAAATATCCCAGTATTTGGAAGCGAGATAGAACAGGTAAAGATTGGCTGCCTGGCAGCAGAAGGGCTGGATTATGTTGAGCTTGGAAAGCAGACCGGAAGAATGGCGGCACAGATTTTAAAGGGAGAAAAGAAGGCTTCTGAGATCCCATTTGAAACCATTGAAGAGAGCAGTTTATACTTAAACACTGCGGTGGCTGAAAATCTGGGAATCGAAATACCGGAAGAACTCACAGGCGAAGCGGTAGAGACCTTTACAGAGATTACGGCAGAATAAAGGATAATTGGAGGAAGGCAGTCATGGACTTTATCATTACGATCCTGGAACAGGGACTGATCTATGGGATTCTTGGTCTGGGTGTGTATATTACTTATAAAATTCTGGATTTTCCGGATCTGACAGCGGACGGGAGCTTTCCGCTGGGAGCGGCTGTGAGCGCGGCATTGATCACAAGAGGAGTAAATCCTTATCTTACGCTTCTGGTGTCCTTTGCCGCAGGCGCTCTTGCAGGAGTGTGCACCGGATTGATACACGTAAAAGGGAAGGTCCGGGATCTGCTTTCCGGGATCATTATGATGACCGCTCTATGGACGATCAACCTGCGGGTGGCTGGGACTTCTAATGTACCGCTCTTCTCAAAGGAAACGATTTTTAAAAACAGTTTCCTGGAAAAAGTTGTCCCGGAGGCTGTATCTCCTTACGTTACCATACTTGTGATCGTGGTGCTTACCATTATTACAAAGTTTTTGCTGGATTTCTATATGAGCAGCAAATCCGGTTTCCTTCTTCGGGCAGTGGGAGACAACGATAAGCTTGTCATCTCCCTGGCAAAAGATGAGGGGAACGTAAAAATCTTAGGGCTTGCTATAGCAAATGGGCTGGTGGCGCTTTCCGGATGTATTTTCTGTCAGGAAGAGCGTGTGTTTGAGATTTCTATGGGCACAGGGGCGATCGTGATCGGACTTGCCAGCGTGATCATCGGAACCAGTTTATTTAAAAACCTGACGTTTATGAAGGCGACTACCGCTGTGATCATCGGGTCTGTATTTTATAAAGCATGTACGGCTGTGGCCATGCGGAATTTCGAGCCACAGGACATGAAGCTGATCACAGCAGTGTTGTTTTTGATCGTACTACTGATCAGTATGGAGAGAAAGAAGAAGGTGAAGACACATGCTTGAGCTGAAAAATATATATAAATATTATAATCCGGGAACCGTAAATGAGATGTGTCTGTTCCAGGACTTTAATCTCACAGTGAAGGACGGGGAGTTTGTTTCTGTAGTGGGAAGCAATGGGTCCGGAAAAACTTCTATGCTGAATATTATCTGCGGAAGCATTTCTGTGGAATCCGGAAATATCCTTTTGGACGGCAGGGATATTACCAGGGAGAAGGAGTTCCGCCGCAATGAAAAGATCGGAAGGGTATATCAAAACCCTGCCCTTGGGACCTGTCCAAGTATGACGATCCTTGAAAATATGTCTCTGGCGGATAACAAAGGAAAACGGTACGGTCTTGGACGGGGGACAAATAAGGGCCGTGTCACCTATTACCAGGAGCTGCTTAAGCCGTTAAATCTTGGTCTGGAAGATAAGATGAATGTAAAAGTGGGAACGCTTTCCGGTGGGCAGAGACAGGCGCTGGCTCTGTTGATGTCTACTATGACGCCCATTGAGTTTTTGATCCTGGATGAACATACGGCGGCTTTGGATCCAAAGACAGCAGAGATCATTATGGAGCTGACTGACAAGCTGGTAAAGGAAAAGCATCTTACAACGATCATGGTAACTCATAATCTGCGCTATGCAGTGGAATACGGAGACCGGCTTTTGATGATGCACCAGGGAAAGGCAGTGGTCGATTGCCAGGGAGAAGAAAAGGCAGCCCTTAATATTGATGATATTTTGGATAAATTTAATGAGATAAGTATTGAATGTGGGAATTGATTTCCTGAAAATAAGGCAGCTCTTTTGGACAACGGTCCCGGGAGCTGCTTTGTTTTTGCCTTAAAGACGATGTAAAAAAGCCGGTCACAGTATCGTGACCGGTTTGGCGTATTCGTGGATGAAGCTGCGGCCTTCCTTTTTACAGAGAAGGCTTTCGTATACGTTAGAGGCATAAGTATTTTGTTTTAACAGTTCCATTCCTTCTCCGTCCAGAATCTGGTGTGCGCTGGAGAGTTTGGTAAGAAGGGGCAGACGGGAACGTTTCTTTATTTCCGATAAAAGAGGCGCGGCATTTTTTTGAAATCCAAGCACACGGGCATAAGGGATTTTAGGCGGCGGCTGCCGGATTTCCAAAAGGAGGTGTAGAAGAGCACGCTGGATACGGGTGTAGGTA
>CALIZJ010000141.1 GCA_938028845.1 uncultured Blautia sp. | reverse complement strand
TTTTTTATAAATTCGCGATTCCGGTATATAACCAGAATCGCGAAAAAATAAATTCATATCAAACTCCTGAATCCATCAATTTCCAAGAATAGAATTTATACGGCTCTCAATGTTCTGGAGCGTAGTATCTGCGTCCTGATCTGCATAATAGAATGCCTGCATTTCTTCATCTACGGCATCGTTGATGCTATTAACATTAGAAAGTTTATCCGTAGGTTTATCTTTTGCATTATAGAATACATCTATCAGATCTCTCCATTCTTCCGGATAAACCTCTGTATTAAACCAGAGATCGATATTTTCTTCTTCATAAAGATCTTTCTGATTCGGCATCCAGAGTCCCGTCTGATAAATGGGAATACCAAACTCTGGAGAACTCATATACTCTGCAAGGAGGAGAGCCTCTTCCTGGTGCTCGCTCTGAGCATTGATACATTTCATGTCTGCGGATACCATGAAAGAATCGCTGTCATCCTTTCCAAATGTCGGGAATAAACCAACACCATAGTTAATATCAGACTGCGCAATTTCCTGAAGAGCATAAGAACCGATTGCAATAGAAGCCACCTGTCCTGTTAAGAACATAGCCGTTGGAGAATTGCCGGTATCGGAACCCGCCGCATTCGGATCTGGAGCAACTCCATGCTCTACTCTGAGTGCCTTAATATTCTCGATAACTTCCTTGGATTCTTCACTGTCAACATTTTCTGCCGCCGTCATATCTTCGTTGTACCAGTTAGCCCCATTCAAATCAAGAAGTTCCTGAAGAACGTAAAGAGAATACTGCTCTTCAAAATTACAAGTTCCATATTGTGTTGTGTTACCAGAATCATCAACAATCGTCAGCTTCTTCATATTTTCTACAAATTCGTCCCAAGTCCAACGTTCATCCCATTTGGTAGGCATGGGTTCTACTCCGGCTGCTTCAAAAAGGTCCTTATTATAGAATATCACCGGACCTACATTACAAATATCAAGGCCATATACACGAGTACTACCATCTTCTCCTGTCATGCTGACTTTTTGAAGAGATGCCTCTGTCATATTAGCCGTAAAGTCCGCTGCCACATCTGTTAGGTCTGCAAGAAGTCCTGCATTTACAAAATCATTGCACTGTGTTGCGTCAAGATAAAAAACATCCGGTCCACTGCCTGATGCAAGAGCAGTTTTAAGCTTTGTATGATAATCAGCAGAGGGAACCGTCATATATTCAACAGTTATATATGGATACTGTTCTTGAAATGCATCGAGACCTTCCTGAATTGCTTTGGCCTCAAAATCACTTGCTGTCCATCCCCAAAATGTTAAAGTTACAGGATCCTGTTCTTCTGCAAAAGCAGTCACTGATGTTCCTGCGATTGTCGATGCGAACATTGCTGCGGCAATTGCCAATGACATAATCTTTTTTTTCATTTGTTTTCCTCCTTTTTTGTTTACGTAATAAACTTATATTTGTGCTATTCCGTGTATTTTATGAATTCAATATATCATTTTATGGTTATATTGTCAACTATATTCTTATTTTTAGTTTATCAAATAAACTTTTATAGAATCAAAGAAAACACTTATCGAAAAAGACAATATCATTGCAGAAAAGGACAAAATAATTGCAGAAATGGCAGAACGCTAAAAAAACTGGAATCACCTGGAAAATAATTGCGCGTATATTTCCTCCCACAACAAAAGCGCCGGCTCACGATTCCGGCGCTTCTTCATAAGACATCTCCCATATATCCGCAAACACCGCCAAAGGGCAGTCTGTCAGCAGACACATCAGAAGAAAACATTCATATGGATTTACAATATAGATTTCGCTCATTCCACATTCTTGAAGAATGGGCTGAATCTCATCCAGAAAATGGCGGTACCTGTTATAAGGATCCTCATCCTCCATCTCCTGGGAAACAATAAAAAATTCCAGGGTGATCAAGTCGAAACGCTCTACCGGAATCTTATGGTTCAGGATACTGGTAATCCTCTGGCGGCTGAACCGTTTCTGACTGAAATGTTTTGCCAGAATGGAGGCAGACATTTTTTTCAGATTCCCCATTTTATTGATCGGGATACCGCTGCATATCACCTTTTCCACATCAGAAGGGGTGATATCCGAAGCCTTCCAAACCTTATCCCTCTCTTTTTCCTCCTCATCTTTCTGGTACATAGCCGCTATGATTTCCCTGGCATGCTGGTAAAGCTTCATAAACTCCTGGAATGCCCTGCTTTTCTCAGACATGGGATCATCCGTTCCCGCTTTTACATACGCCAGATACTCAAACAGCTTTTCATCGGAATCCAGACACAGACCTCCGCTGTACACCATCAGAGCCTTTGAATACTCCTTGTTCGGCGCAAGTCTGGCATATTGTTCTTTATATTCTTCCGCCTTATGATATCCATATTGATGAAAATAACAATACCAGTAAATCACCTCGTCTGGATTTCGAAAATCAAAATCCTGCTCCCTTAAGACCCTGGTAAGAAAATCCGACACATCCTCCGCGCTCATACGCAGCCCAAATCCCAGGAGGAATACTGTCTCCCGCTTTACCGAAGCCTGTGTCAGCCAGTTATTTACCAGGGATGTAAGCTTCGTAGATGTGGGATTCATGGACTTCGGCGTATAAGTTTCCTTAAAAGATTCCACCACAATATCCCGGTATATATCCTGCGTCACCTCTGCAAAAGGCTCCTCCAGTCCAGCTCTTTCATAGATGTATCTTTTTAAATGGTCCCCAAAAGATACCAGTTCCATCTCTTTATAAAGATAATGGAAGATCACGTCCGCATCCTCGTCCTCGAAGGCGTCAAGGCTGACTACCTGGCGGAATCTCTGGGCCGCCTTCCTGGTAAACTCAAAGTCTTTTACAGAGTCAAAAGCAACTGTCTGCTCAAAATCCAGATCCTTCATTCTGTTGTTCATGCCCCTTCACCCCTATTTCTTCTTTTTCTGTCTGTCAAACCACTGCCTTACCCTGCTTTTGATAGTAGGTTCCTGGATCTCGCAGAGAATGATGGTTGCGTTATCTTTCCCTCCATTTTCCAGAGTTCTTTCTAAAAGCGCTTCCACAGTCTCCTTTACCGGCGCTTCTTTTTCCAGGATGTCCCGAAGTTCCTGCTCGGACAGCATATCGGTCACTCCGTCGGAACATAAAAGGTAACGGATACCTGGTATCGCTTCCATCTTCATGATCGCAGGTTCCAGGGTCATATTCTCCTCGGGTATGCCCACATACTGGGTAAGCGGCGCTTTTCCAAAGGTTACACTTTTCAGTACATGATCTGTGGAAATCTGTATAAGGCTTCCCGGATAAGATTGGTAAATCCGGCTGTCCCCCAGATTACAGGACAAAATTTCCTTCTGGTCAAACCCCAGCATAGCTACTGTCGTTCCCATGCTTCGGATCCTGTTTTCCATAGCGTAGTCACAGACCGATTTATTCATGCTTTTACAGCTCTCCACAAGGAAACTTTCCATCTCTCCCGGAACATACGCTCCCTCTGTCTGATAATGCTTTCCGCAGGCATCCGCAGCCAAATAAGCGGCAATCTCTCCGCAGCACTCCCCTCCCATACCGTCAAAAACGGCCAGAAGAGGAAGCTCATCCTGATCTGCACTCCTGCTGCGCACTTCCCCGGTTCCCTTGTTATCCGCCTTTAGATAATCACCGCAGCACCAGAAATTATCCTCATTATTTCCACGAATTTTTCCCACATGACTTGTGTATGCATATTCGATTCGATACGCCATAATACATCCTACCATTTCTTCAAGCTTGCAGGTTATCTGACGCTGTACCGTCCTATCAATCCCGGATAGGCGCGCACGTTCTGCGCGTCTTTAACCTGCTGTATCCTCTGTCTGCCCGTTATCCGACGGAGGGCTCATTCCCTCGATCAGCTCCTGGGCTTTGTTCCAATAGCGTTCTCCACGCTCTACATATTCACTGTTATCTGTTTCATTATCATGAACCACTTTCTTGTCATCGATCCAGCGGATCAACTGTCCGTCTACATAGTAATAAAGCTGTGCATCCTCCTCAGTGGACCAGATGTAAGCGAAAAACAGTTCCTGTTCGCCTTCTTCGTTTTCCCAATAATAATACTCCTCATAGAGCCCTTCGTCGGAAGCGCTGGGGTAGACAAGAACCTTCATCACTCTTCCCTCAGCATCGATATAGGTAATCTTGCCTTCCTCCATAGAACCGTTTTCCATAAATGTGTTCGTATCCAGATTTTCAGAAATCTCCGTCGCCTGTTCGCTGATCTTCTGCATGGCCTGTTCGAACTCACTTAGATTTTCAGGCTCTCCATTGGAAGTCATGGAAACAAAATCATGGCTGTCTCCGCTGTCCGTCTGCGGTTCGTCTAAAAGAAGCCGGATAAAAATAGCTGCCACGATGACCACCGCAGCCGCCATGACAATAACCGCCGCCAGCAAAGGAGAAAGTCTTTCCCGCCTTCTCTTCTTTCGATTCCTAAGTGCCTCCGCAGAAGTCCGCCGAAGCTCTTCCCTGCGCCGCTCTTCTGCCTTTCTGTCCTCTTCTTCCGCTCTGCGCAAAAGTTCCAAAGGTGATTCCTGTACCCTGCGGGGAATATTCTGTACGATCGTTTTATCAGGAGCGGTCTCTGCTGTTTGTTTTATCGCTGCGTCTGCTGCCGGTTTTACCGCTGGCTCCGCTGCCGTCCTTGCCGCCGATCCCACCGCTGTTTTCACTTTTGTTTCCGCTGCTGTGTTTGTCGCTGTCTTTAAGACTGGCTCTGACGGTGTGTTTGCTGCCGGTTTTTCCTCTTCCGCCTTTCCATATTTTATAGCTTCTAATGCTTCCCGAAAGGATATGGCATCCTGGTAACGGTCTTCGGGAGCATAGGCGCATGCCTTTAAAATGACTTTGGAAAGCCGCTCTCCTGCTTCCACAGGCTTAGGAAGGGATTCCCCGGACATTCGCCTGGTAAGCGCGTTTTCTTTATCCCTGTATGTAATTAACTGTTTTTCCAAACTTAAAAAGGGAAGACGGTTACGGTTGCGCAGTCTGTACAAAACGATGCCCAAAGAATAAATATCCACTCTGCTGTCATACTGCTCGCCTTTATACATTTCCGGAGCCATGTAGGAATAAGTGCCTTTTTTCGACATTCCGCTCATGGTTCGCTCTAATTCCCTGGCAATCCCGAAATCGCCCAGCTTAAATTCACCGAATCTGGACACGAAAATGTTTTCCGGTTTAATATCCCGGTGTATGATGTTTAATTTCTGACAATATTCTAAAGCTTTGCACATATCTATGCCAAGCTGGATCACTTCTTCTTCTGTAATCTGTTTTTCCGCACAATAGTCTAAAAAACTGGTAAGATACTCCATCCGGATAGAAATATCCCATCCGATCGTATCCAAATATTCTACGACCTTATAATCTTCCACAGATACCACGTGAGAGTTTCCGCGAAAATACTCCATGGTGCTGACTTCCTGAATACATTCTTCCATCAGATTCTGAAAATATTCCCTGGCAGACTGATCATTTGAGGTTTCTGACCGTATACTGTTTAATTCACTCTGGCTGGATGGTATGGTAATGATCTTAATAGCGGAATAAAAAGTTTTTCCTTTTTCTGTCCGCTGGGCCTTATATACTTTTCCAAAGGAACCTTCGCCAATTTTCTCGATAATCTCCCATTCTGGCCAAACAGAAACCGGCAATTCCTTATCCATAAACCTCCTCCTTCCTCGCCTGGATCTACGATTTTTCTTTATCCTCATTCACTCTCACTTATTATACTGAAATTCTAACACAAATGATAGGTCTCTCCGTATTTTTCTTTTTTCTTCACACAAAATACATAATTCCTTTAGATATCCATAACAAAAATCCCCCTGTCCGCTATTGCGGCTAGGGGGATTTTACTATTTCTATTTATTCTTCTGTAGGAATGTCTTCCTCGTCCTCTGTCTCCTCAAAAAGGATTTCTTCCTCGTCCAGTTCTTCCACAGAGTCGTTCTCATCTTCATGATCATCTGTATCAATGATTATCTCTTCGATTTCTTCCTCGTCATCCTCTTTCAGCTCTTCCTGGGGCATTCCGGTATCCAGGGTAATCTCGCTGTAACGCTTCATACCTGTTCCAGCCGGGATCAGCTTACCAATGATAACATTTTCCTTAAGACCGATCAGCGGGTCTACCTTGCCTTTAATGGCAGCTTCTGTCAGAACCTTGGTGGTCTCCTGGAAAGATGCTGCAGACAGGAAGGAATTTGTAGCCAGGGATGCCTTGGTAATACCAAGCATAACCTGCTTGCCTTCTGCAGGAACACCGCCTTCTTCTTCCAGTCTCTCGTTCGTCTCTTCGAATTCCAGCACGTCCACAAGAGTTCCCGGAAGGAAATCGGTATCTCCGTTATTTTCCACACGGATCTTTTTCAGCATCTGGCGCACGATGACCTCGATGTGCTTATCGTTGATATCTACACCCTGCAGACGGTATACACGCTGTACTTCACGGATCATATAATCCTGTACGGCACGAACACCCTTAATTCTTAAGATATCATGAGGATTCACGCTACCTTCTGTCAGTTCGTCGCCAGCTTCCAGCATCTGTCCGTCAGTTACCTTTACACGGGAACCGTATGGGATGAGATAAGTCTTGGAATCTCCGGTTTCCGGATCTGTGACAATAATCTCACGTTTTTTCTTTGTATCGTTAAAGGCAGCAATACCTTTAATCTCTGTAATGATCGCAAGACCTTTCGGTTTTCTTGCCTCGAAAAGCTCCTCTACACGGGGAAGACCCTGTGTGATATCGCCGCCGGCAACACCTCCGGTATGGAAGGTACGCATGGTAAGCTGTGTACCAGGCTCACCGATGGACTGTGCTGCGATGATACCTACGGACTCTCCTACCTGCACCGGCTCTCCTGTAGCCATGTTTGCGCCGTAGCACTTCGCACAGATACCTACTTTGCATTTACAGGTAAGGATTGTACGGATCTTCACTTTATCAATGGATCCGCCCTGGGCATTTACACCCTCTTTCATAATGCGGGCAGCTCTCTTAGGCGTGATCATATGGTTTGCTTTTACCAGGACTTCGCCATCTTTATTCTTAATGGTCTCACAGGAGAATCTTCCTGTAATACGCTCCTGAAGGCTTTCGATCTCTTCTTTTCCGTCTATGAATGCCTCTACATACATACCTGAGATCTCATCTCTGTTTTCACAGCAGTCTGTCTCGCGGACGATAAGATCCTGGGATACGTCTACCAGACGTCTTGTCAGGTATCCGGAGTCTGCTGTACGAAGAGCCGTATCGGACAGACCTTTACGCGCTCCGTGAGCGGACATGAAGTATTCCAGTACGTCCAGACCTTCTCGGAAATTGGACTTGATAGGAAGCTCGATGGTGTGACCTGTCGTATCCGCCATCAAACCACGCATACCAGCAAGCTGCTTGATCTGCTTATCGGAACCACGGGCACCGGAGTCAGCCATCATATAAATATTATTGTATTTATCCAGACCATTCAGAAGGGCCTTCGTAAGCTCGTCATCCGTCTTCTTCCAGGTCTCTACTACTTCTTTATAACGCTCTTCTTCTGTGATAAGACCGCGCTTATAGTTCTTGGTGATCAAATCCACAGTATCCTGGGCGTTTTTGATCATCTCAGGCTTCTGAGGCGGCACAGTCATATCGGAAATGGATACGGTCATGGCTGCCTGTGTAGAATATTTATATCCTGTAGACTTAATTGCATCCAAAACCTCTGCCGTCTTTGTAGCGCCATGGGTATTGATGACCTTTTCCAGGATCTGTTTCAACTGCTTTTTACCAACCAGGAAATCTACTTCCGGAAGGAGTTCATTTCCCGGAATGCTTCTGTCCACAAAGCCCAGATCCTGAGGCAGGATCTCATTGAACAGGAAGCGTCCAAGTGTGGATTCTACATTGCCGGTAAGCACAGTGCCGTCAGGCATCGTCTTTGTGCGGCGTACTTTTATCCTGGACTGTAAGGTGATCGCCTTGTTTTCATAGGCAAGAATCGCCTCGTTTACACTCTTGAAGAATTTTCCTTCGCCTTTGTTCCCCGGTCTTTCCTGGGTAAGGTAATAGATACCAAGGACCATATCCTGTGAAGGAACGGCTACCGGACCGCCGTCTGACGGTTTCAAAAGGTTATTAGGCGACAGCAGCAGGAAACGGCATTCTGCCTGAGCTTCCACAGAAAGAGGAAGATGTACCGCCATCTGGTCACCGTCAAAGTCTGCGTTAAACGCTGTACAAACCAGCGGATGCAGCTTAATAGCTTTACCTTCTACCAGAATAGGCTCAAATGCCTGGATTCCCAGACGGTGCAGAGTAGGCGCACGGTTCAGCATAACCGGGTGCTCTTTAATAACCTC
>CALIZJ010000140.1 GCA_938028845.1 uncultured Blautia sp. | reverse complement strand
GGAGAAAATAGAAAGAAGTTTTACCTTGCCTATACGGCGGCGGTGCTCCTGCTGTCCTTATGCATCACGCTGATCTTTTACGGCAGCGGGAAATCCTATGTGTGGAGCAGCGACGGGCTGCGCCAGCATTACAGTTCCCTTGCCTACTACGGGAATTACCTGCGCTCCATCCTTAAGAACCTGTTCGTGGAGCATACTTTCGAGATCCCCATGTGGGACCTGCACATCGGGTATGGGTCGGATATCCTCACTGCGTTGAATTATTATGTCATGGGGGACCCGGTGAACCTGCTCTCTGTTTTTGTGCCGGAGAGGTATACGGAGTACCTGTATGGCTTTTTAGTGTTCCTTAGGATATACCTGGCGGGCATTGCTTTTTCCAGGTTCTGTTTCTTCCATAAGAACAGGCAGGCGCCAGTATTCCTGGGGACGATGATCTATATCACCTCCCAGTGGGTGCTGGCTACAGGGTTTGACCATCCCTTTTTCCTGAACCCCTGTATCTATTTTCCCCTGATGCTGTTAGGCGTGGATAAGATCCTGGCGGGAAAGAAGCCCTTTGTGTATATCTTTTCCCTGGGGATAGCCGGGATGGTGAACTTTTATTTCTTCTACATGATGGGCCTCCTTACGGTGGCTTATGCCGTATTCCGGTATTTTATGGCCTATAAGGGATGGAAATGGAAAGTGATCGGCAGCCTCCTGGGGAAGTTCTGCCTGTACAGCCTCCTGGGGCTGGCCATCTGTGCGGTGATCCTCCTGCCTGTGGTGATGCAGGTGCTGGGGACAGGAAGGATGGAAGCGGAATATTACATATCCGTGCTGTACAGCCCCGGGTTTTATAAGGAACTGCCCACTGCCCTTGTGGGGACGCGTCTTTCCCGCTATACCATCATCGGCGTGGCGGGCGTGTGCGCCATGGCCATCACAGTGCTGTTTTTGAACCGGAAGAAATACACAGGGTTCAAGGCAGGGTTCTTCTTCCTGGTGCTGCTGTTCTGCATCCCTTATGCAGGCCATGTGCTGAACGGCTTCTCCTATGTGAGCAACCGCTGGAGCTGGGCGGGGGTGATGTTCTTTTCCTACCTGTTCGTGAAGATGTACCCGGAGTTTTTCCGGCTAAACCTTAAGAAACGGGCCATCCTGTGCGTGCTGTCCGTGCTGTACGGGGGATATATCATCTGGTTCCCCAAGGAGCATGTGATCGGGAACAAGCTGGCGGGCCTTGTGGTCGTCCTTACCGGCCTGTGCTTTTTGTTCATCCAGGGCTGCGGGGAGACCGGGAGACGGCGGATGTGCCGTGTGCTGGCGGGGAGCGTGGCGGTGAGCATCGCCGCGAACATCTTCGGCGCTTTCTGGCTGGGGAAGGACGGATGGGAGAGGACTGCCCGCCATGAGGATGCCGGGACGGCCTACAGCGCTTCCCATGATGCGGTGCAGGCTGCGTTAAAGGAGATCCCTGGGATCGCGGCATACCGTTATGAGAAAAGGGATGTGGACACGCTGTACAACGATGCCATGCTGAACGGGCTGAACAGCGGCCAGTATTATTTTTCCGTGGCACCCTACGGGGTCAGTGGCTTTTTTGAGGCAAACTATGTGGACAACCCTGTGGAACAGCGGATCGGGGACCTGGGAGGGCGTTCCTGGCTGATGAAGCTGTTCTCCATGCGGTACTACGTGGGCCGGGAAGGGGACGTGCCCTACGGCTATGCCCCGGTGGAGACGGATGCAAAGCTGCCGGAAGGCGTGGGCCTGTATGAAGATACCAGTGCGCTGCCCCTTGTGTATACCTATGACAGTTATATAACGGAAGAAGAGTTTGAAAAGCTGGGCCCGGCCCAGAGGCAGGAAGCGATGCTCCAGGGCGTGGTGCTGGAAGACAGCGGGCTTTCGGAGGCGAGCCTCCAGTTCCATTCCGCCCCAGTCTCCTATAAGGCTGTGGAAGAAAACGGCGTCCGGCTGGAAGAGGATGGATTTTATGTAGAGAAAAAGGGAGGGAGCCTGGTCCTGGAGATAGAAGGCGAACCCCTTTGTGAGACTTATGTGGCGCTGACCGGGCTCAAGTATGAGGGCCTGGACCGGACGGACCGGATGCTCTTCGAGGATTCTACTATTACGGAAGGGAGCATCGTGGCTAAGATCGACGAAGAAGGGGAATGGACCACCCGGAGCTTAAGCCTGCGCTCGCCCAAGAGCCGCTTCCAGGGAGACAGGAGCAACTATATGCTGGACCTGGGCTACCGGGAGGATGGAGTAAAGCGTATCCAGATCAGTTTTGGGAACCCTGGGAAATACTCCTTTGAGAAACTGGAGGTGATCTGCCAGGAGATGGAGCCGTTGAACCAGCTGGCAGCCCAGAGGAACCAGGATGCCATAGAAGGGTTTGCGGCAGACGGGAATGAGGTCAGATGCAGCGTCACCTTGTCAGAACCCAAGGCCGTGGTCTTTTCCATCCCGTATAATAAGGGATGGTCGCTGACTGTGGACGGGGAAAGGGCAGAGGTGAAAAAAGCCAATGGCCTGTTTATGGCAGCGGAGCTTGAAGCAGGGGAGCATGAGATTGCCCTGCACTATGAAACGCCGTATATCCGTGCAGGAGCAGTCCTGACGGCAGTTGGACTTATATTAACGTTAGGGATCTTTCTCTATCAAAGGAAAAAAGAAAGGGGTAAGATACAGAAACGGGACGGGGCAAACTGCTAGAGGATGTACATATTATTGTAGAAAAATAAGGAAATAGATGAAACAGGGAATACCTTATTGCCATTGAGAAGGCAATAGGGTATTCCCTATATTTTATAAATTATTATAGTACTCTGAATTTGGAAATCGGTAGAAATACAGGATGATTTATGGGAACTTTCTGTATTTTTCATACAAAAGGAATGTTGGAACCGACAGAATTGGCGGGGGGATTTAGTTGACAAAAACATATGTTTGCCATAAAATAAAAGAACAAACATTCGATAAAAAGAGGGATTACAAAAGATTTTGTCATTGGGATATCCAATGGTAAGCTGGAAAAGGAGGGTGCATTATGGGGGAAGAAAAAGAGCTGTATGAAATTGGAGACTGGATTAAAAAGCTCCGCAGAAGCAGAGGAATCAGCCAGATGTGCTTTGCAGAGGAAGTGGGTGTTTCGGAAAAAACAATATCCAGAATAGAAAATGGAACTACAGCTATTAATATTTTGCTGCTGCTTAAAATGACCAAAGTACTTAATGTAAAACTGACAGAGATTGTGGGAACAGATTAAAAAGCATTAGAAGATGAAGAGGCCGGCGGAAGCGTATGAATTATCCCTAAATTGTCCATAAATCAGACAGATATGCTATAGAAAAAAAGAACAAATGTTTGCTATTATGAAACTTGTAAAGGAGCTCCTTACAAATCGGTACTGCAGACCGAAAGATTTAGAAATGTAAAGGAGAACAAAAGATGAACAGAAGAGAACTGACAGAGAAACGATCAGCAAACACAAAATTTTTTGAAAACCAGGACCATTCCATTACCGCAGAAATCTATCTGGACAAGGTGCATTATCAGGATACAGACGGTTCCTGGAAAGAAATGGACGATACCCTTATGGAAGAAGAGGCGGCAGAGGACGCAGCAGAAATCCAAAGCCAAACAGAGGGTGCTGCGGGAAAGACGGAAAAGGATCTGGTGAACCATAAAGGCAGCCTGTCCATCCGTTTTAAAAAGCAGTCTAATCCACAGGGAACCATCACTATGGAAAAAGACGGCGCAGGCCTTACCTGGGGACTGGAAGGCTGCAATAAAGTAAAAAATGAACAGACAGAGGGAACCGTATCTTATGCAGGAATCCTGGATGATGTAGATCTAAGATGCATGGTGCGGGGAGAAAGGGTAAAGGAAGACCTGATATTAAAGGGAAGGAAAGCGCCGGAAAGCTTTACTTATCTTTATAAGCTGAAAAAGCTTACCCCTTCTTTAGCGGGAAACAGGGTTTCTTTCATGGATGAACAGGGAGAAGAAGCATTTTCTGTAAGCGCCCCCTATATGAAGGACGCTGCCGGGGAACAGTCTGAGGCGATCAGGCTCACTCTTGAAGAAGATAAGAAAAAACAGGTTAAAGTAACCTTTACTCCGGACCCGGAATGGCTCGCCGCGCCAGAGCGCCAGTACCCGGTGGTGCTGGACCCGGTGACCACTACCTCTAAGAAAGCGGCGGACATTGAGGATACTTATGTATCTTCTAAAAATGAAGAAGATAATTTTTATGATAATATTTATTTGAGAATTCAGGGCGGAGATGAAATTTACAGAAGTTTCCTGAAATTTGAGCTGCCGGAGATCAAAACGGGAGACATGATAGTAGGGGCAAGGCTGGTACTGGTATCCCTGGCTGAGAACGGCGCTGAGCGTACCATCCAGGTACATAAGGTTTTACAGAGCTGGGAAGCGGATACGATAAACTGGTACAATTCATTAGGAAAGTATCAGATTCAGAGCAGACACAAAAAGAGCAGTCCTGAGA
>CALIZJ010000139.1 GCA_938028845.1 uncultured Blautia sp. | reverse complement strand
TTTCGGAAGCTATATTGATAAGGGAAGAGCCCTTGCAGGGGAGAGTGTGTGCATTACGATTTTGGATACCAGTGTTGCGTTTATCTCTGGTCTGATCATATTTCCAGCGTGCTTTGCCTTTGGAGTTAATCCGGACAGCGGACCAAATCTGATCTTTATCACTTTGCCGAATATTTTTAATTCTATGACAGGGGGAAGATTCTGGGGCGCGATATTCTTTTTGTGCATGTTCTTTGCGGCAGCTTCTACGATCATTGCCGTATTTGAAAACATTATTGCTTTTGCTATGGATCTGACAGGGTGTTCCAGAGGAAAGGCGGTTGCCATAAATTTAGTGGCGATCATCCTGCTGTCCATGCCCTGTATTCTTGGCTATAATGTGTTAAGCGGATTTGCACCATTAGGAGAAGGTACGGCGATCCTGGATCTGGAAGATTTTATCGTAAGCAATAACCTTTTGCCTTTAGGAAGCCTGATTTATGTATTTTTCTGTACCAGCCGCTATGGATGGGGGTGGAAGAACTTTCTTGCAGAGGCTAACACCGGAGAGGGATTAAAATTCCCCAAAGCGGTAAGGGTTTATGTGACAGTGGTGGTGCCGCTGATCGTATTGTTCCTTTTTGTTCAGGGGTATTGGTCAAAGTTTGCGTGAGTTTATATGGGGGAAAACGTTTGAAGCCTGCAGCTTTAGTCATTAGGTGTTAAGAAATTTTGTTTCAAAAAACGGCTTTATTTACAGGAAATGACAAAATATTGCTTTTGCTTGTTCCTGGAAAAAGCCGTTTTTTTATACAGCAGGCACTATTGGCCGGCATCTGCTGGAACGGACTGCCACGTAAAAATAAGAAAGAGAACGGATTTCTTCCACAGGGGATTTCTTGACGGACGTGGTCCTTGTGATGGCAAAGAAGCTTATGGAATCCAGCATACCGAATGTGTCTTTTTCCGAAAGTTTCTGTAAAATTTCCGGACAGCCGGAGAAAGAGCGCTGCCGAGAAAAAAGTAAACCGCCAGTTTTGAACGGCTGATCCGTTCACTGGCGGTTTGTTTTATCTTTTTATTCTTTTTCTAAAACTATGAATTGCTGCAGGACAACAGCAGGCAGTTCTACTATGTAGTTCTCTCCATCTTGGCTGACAGAAAGTTCCTGGGTTTTCGGGTAGACCAGCTTAGCTGATCTTATAGGTGTATGCAGTACCAGTTTTCCTCCGGATACAGGAGCAGTATCTCCTTTATACTCATGTGCCAGGGTGGAAATCTGATGTACATAATAAGCATCTTTTGTCTCAAAATAAGCGGTGCGGAGAATATTCGGAATATCCGTCACATTTTGAATCAACGGGACCACATCCAGCTTTTTGTAAATCTGATGGAAAAGTTCCGGTACCTGCCGGTAAGTTTCTCTGGCGGCCATGGTAAAGAAATCAAAAGCCGCATAGAAAACGGTACCTTTTCCATAGGTATTTACAGTCAGTGCCGGATAAGAAGTTTCTTTTCCGGGGGGCGGGCTCCACCAGTTCACCCACTGGTCAGGTGCACAGGCCACGCAGGGAAGTACAAAGTGAAATTCCGGATGTGCACTGGTACATACCGTTTCCAGGAAAAATTCGCTGACAGGAGGCGTGGTTTTTTCCAACATACCCTCATAGGAAGCGTCATCACATTTCTTTAAATAAGCGCTCCAGTCATTCTGGGAGTATTCCGTATGGATACTGCGGTAACTAACGCCCATCAGTTCAGAAAGGGCAAATTCCGTCCTTACAGAAAAATCTGGTTCCCAAAGTCCGGTTTTTCCCGAGATCAAAAGCTTGCCGCCCTTTTCTGTATAAGATTTTAATAAGTCTGCCAGTGGGTCGGATACAATATAAACCTCGGGCAGGATCAGCAGATCGTAGGAAGCAAGGGTTTCTTCTGTTGCCTCACCTTCCGGCAGAATGGAGTAGGGGATCTTTTCGTGTTCACAAAGCTCCATTGCGCCTAAAATAGCAAAGGTATGCGGATTGTGTTTTTTCATCCGAAGAATTGCGTCCGGATGAAAAGGAAAGGCATTGACAGATTTTGAAGCATCGCTTTGAAGAATAGCTGCATGTTTAACCGGACTGCGGTTTATGAGGTAAGGCTCCAGCTCCTTTAATACCTGGAAAACACTGCCTAGCTGTTCCGCTTCCGGATGATCCAGAGTTCCGTCATAGTGCTGGGAACCACTGTACATGCCTACGCGGCAGCCCTGGGCGGCAATAGAAGAAAGATCACAGATATACTGCGCCTTTGTATCATAGTTATATACCTGGGAAGCTTCTCCCGGAGCCAGCATGGGATACTGCCCTTTTGCCGTATCACGTGCAAAAGCAGATGAAAACCAATTATCCTTAAGGAGAGGTTCCGAATATTGATAATCCAGAAGATCCCGTATATCTTTGGGATAATGGCAGGAAAAATTAATGGTAATGGCAAGCGTAGGATCAATGGCCTTAACCCGTGTCCGTAATTCTTCCAGATATTCTTTTGCATTTCCATTGAGAAAATCCACTACATCCAGCCGGTGTCCGGCGAGGCCTGCTTCTGTTTCGGGAAGAGGGTATCCGTATTTTTTTTGAAATTTGTCCCGGCAGTAGGGGCAGTAGCATAAAGAGGCACCAAAAATATCAAGAAACAGTGCGTCAGGGTGGTATTCCTTTACAATCTCTTCAAGATGAGAGAGGGAGTATTCCCGGTATCCTGTCTGGTAGCAGCACAGGCTCCATTTTGCATAAAGGTCGTCGCGGATAAGCGGTGTGCCGTCCGCCTTTCTTACCCGCCATTCTGGAAATCTCCGGGCAGCGCCTTCGTCATATTCTATGCAGTAATATGCCACGAATTCAATTCCTTTTTTTTCTGTGAGATCCCGGACTTTACGGATCCAGTCTCCTTTTACCCCTGGATGTTTTCTGGAACCTGGTACCTTGGAGTCAAAATAGGTAACACCCCAGTGATCCTTGCAGTAGACCATCAGAGAGTCGATTCCGGCTGTATCAAAAAAACGTTCATATTCGGAAATATCAAGATTTTCCAAAGTTACAGCAGGGGGATCCGGAGAATGATGATCAATGAGATAACAGCGTTTGCTGTCCTTATAGAGTAAACTCATAAAATGCCTCCTTCCTTTTTGTGAAATATATACAAATATAGATAGGAAATTTGTATCTATCTGAGGATAATATAACATTTTGACAATAGGATTGCAATGAAAAAATTTTTTAGTAGGTACTGTAAAAATCACCAAAAAAGAATGTGGAGAATTGGGGAAATGTCTCAAAACATATATCATTTTATGGAAATAAATGGAAAAGTATTGACAAAAAGACTAAAAACAGTATAGAATACTTATTAAATGAAAAGAGAAATATTTATATCTGTGTAGTGAAGATAAGATTTCCACTGGTTGAGCCAGTTGACCAATGAACCAGATTGAGGAGGGAAACCATTATGAATGAGGACTTATTAGCACTGACCCATACCGGGGATGACTATGACCGTTACCTTCATGCAGTCGTACCGCCGGTATTTATGAATTCTCTTCATGTTTATGAAAAATTCGAGGATTACTGCAATGTAGATGTATTTAAGGATGATGAATATGTCTACGGAAGGTCGTCGAATCCTACCGTAAATATCCTGGAACGTAAGATAGCCGCGCTTGAGCACGGCAGCAGAGCCGTTGTTTTTTCTTCCGGAATGGCAGCGTGTACAGCGGCTATTATGGCAACTTGCAAGGCGGGCAGCCATCTGGTATGTATGAAGGATATTTATCAGCCTATTAAACGGTTTTTAAATGCAGTGGGTATTCCCAGATTTAATTTCAGCGTGACTTATGTAAGCGGAAACGATCTTCAGGAGCTTGAGGACGCCATTCAGGAAAATACATCTTTGATGATCTTGGAAAGTCCTGCTACATTCGTATTCCGTGTGGTGGATTTAAAAGCAATTACAGATATTGCGAAAAAACATAACGTAAAAACATACATAGATAATACATGCCTGACTCCTATTTTCCAGAAACCTTTGGATCTAGGTGTGGATATCGTAATGCACACGATGTCAAAGTATATCGGCGGGCACAGCGATATTATCGGAGGCGTCCTAGTATCCAAAGATGAAGAGCTTATGCGCCGTATTATGTCGGAAATGCGGGAATGGTTCGGGGGAATCATCGGACCTATGGAAGGATGGCTTGCCATCCGCGGACTTCGTACTCTGGAGGCAAGGATGAAGCGCCACCAGGAAATCGCTATGGCGGTAGCAGAATATCTGGAAAAGAGCGATAAAGTAAAACAGGTAAATTATACAGGGCTGGCTTCTCATCCTCAGGCAGATATCATCAAGAGACAGCAGATGGGACATAGCAGCTTGATGAGCATTGTTTTGGATGCCCCGGCGGAAAAGGCAGTGGAATTCATTGACCACCTCCATTTGTTCGGAAAAGGGTGTTCCTGGGGCGGTTTCGAAAGTCTTGCCCTCTGTCCTTTGTATAAGGAGTCACAGGAAGAACTTGCGGTGCTAGGCGCAGACAGAGGTTTGATCCGCCTATACTGCGGCCTGGAAGGAGAGGAAAATCTTCTGGAGGATATTGAAGCGGCGCTGAAGCTGCTTTAAATATAGAGATCATTATAAAGGAGGAAGAAATATGAAGAAAAAAATCAGTGTGTTATTGGCAGCAGCTATGATCGCAGGTTCTCTTACTGCGGGAGCGGCTACCGAGGTACAGGCAGCATCAGATGTAAGTCTTCGTTTCCTGGACGTAAGTCCCAGCGAGACGAGACAGAGCTACTTTGAGGGTATTTTCCAGAAATTTTATGAAGAGACAGGTATCGAAGTAGTTTACGAAAGCGTACCTTGGGATGATGCAGCGAACAGAATCACAGTTCTTGGCGCGTCCAACCAGCTTCCGGATGTTATGACGGTTTGGTCCGGATGGCTGGGACAGTATACCCAGGCCGGATGGGTTATCCCTCTGGATGATTATCTGGCAGACACCAGGGATGAGTATACGGATGCTGTAAACAAGCTTCTGTGGAGAAGTGAAGAGGACCGTTACGGCCATGTATATACTGTTCCGGATGGCTTGATGGTAAAAGGTGTATTTTATCGTAAAGACTGGGCAGAGGAAGCTGGCCTTAACCTGGATCCTACGAAAGGCTGGACCTATGACGAATACTTTGATGCAGTAGAAAAGCTTACAAATGTAGAGGAAAGACATTATGGCGTTTCCTACCGCGGAGCAAGAGGAGCCCTTGACCCGCTCCTTGTTTACCTTCAGTCTTTTACAGGCGGAAACACTTATGATTCTGAGGGAAATATCTTGATTAATTCCGATGAATGTCTGGAAGCCTTTAAGACATGGACAGACCAGTATCTGAACGGCTATGCTCCGGAAGATTCCATTAACTGGGGCTTCACTGAGATGGTGGATAACTTTACAGGCGGACTGACAGGTACATTGATTAACGACTCCGAAGTCCTTCCTACCTGTGAGGCAAATATGGATCCGGAAGTATGGGGCGTTATGCCTATGCCAGCCAGCACCAAAGACGGAAAGATTTATAATACGATCAACGCACCATACGCATATTCTATTTCCGGAAACAGTGAGCATCCGGATGAAGCATGGCAGCTTATTGAGTATATGACCAATGCGGAAAACAATATTGAATACTGCAAGACGACCGGTGAGATTCCGATTAAAAAGGATGTAGAGAACGATGAGACCTATGGTACAGACGGACCATACGCAGCATTTGTTCAGCAGATGAATGATCCAAACTTGGCAGTTCCCACTACCTTTGGACCATTTGACTATACAGATCTTCATCAGGGTATGTTCCATGAGGAAATCCAGAGCTATCTTCTTGGCGACATTGACGCGGAAACTGCACTCACAACGATCACAGATGAACTGCAGACCCGTATGAAAGCGTATATGGAAGAGCATCCGGACACTATCGTGGAAACAGCTTTGACGCTGCAGTAAGCCGGATGTAAAATAGCCGTCCGAGACAGGACGGCAGGAGGGGCATCCTATTTTCAAAGATGAAAATGAGATGCCCCGTTTTTATATTGACGCCGGGAGCAAGGAAGCAAGCATGGGAAAAGATTTCTTGGTCCTGACAGAAAAAGGAGGAATACTATGAGCGGAAAGAAACATAAAAGTACGCTGAAGTCCAGGAGGGCAAGAGAACCCTGGTTTTATGTAGGACCGGTGCTTATCATTCTTTTGATCATGTTCGGATATCCGTTGATTAAGAGTGTGATCATGGCATTTCAAAATTATAAATTAGGAAATGCGAATATTTATTTTAATAACTTTGAAAACTTTAAAGAATTATTCAGCGACAGAGATTTTCCCCTGCTGCTGAAAAACTCTATCGTTTATGTAGTTGTGGCTGTTGCCGGACAGTTTATTGGCGGGCTTACCCTTGCCCTGGCCCTTAAAGATAAGTTTCCAGGAAGAGGGATTTATCAGTCGATTGTATTCCTGCCATGGGCATTTTCTACTTTCGTAGTAGGTCTTGTGTTCCGTTGGGCGTTTAACGGTGAGTATGGTGTGATCAACGATGTCCTTTTAAAGCTTGGAATCATAGACGAAAGAATCGCCTGGCTTGGTACGCCGGGACTGTCCCTGGCGGTTATCATTATCGCCATGATCTGGATCGGTATTCCGTTTTTCGGCATTATGATCCTGGCAGCGCTGCAGTCTATTCCGGAGGATATTTATGAGGCGGCAGATATGGACGGCTGTGGTATGTTCCGTAAGTTTTTCAGTCTGACCCTTCCCTATATCAAGCCTACGGTTATCATGACGCTGCTGCTGCGTACAATTTGGATATTTAACTCCTTTGACCTTGTTGTTATTGTTACCAACGGAGGCCCGGCAAATTATTCCCAGACGCTTCCGTCCTATATGTATACAAAAGCATTTTCAGGGTATGATTTCGGTTTGGCAGGCGCTTTCGGCGTTCTTTTAATGGTCATCCTGGGTGTGTATGCCGTTTTGTTCCTGAAACTGACAAACTATGATAAGGCAGGTGATTTTTAATGAAGAGATCAACGAAAAGAAGAATTATAGGAGTTGTGCGTTTTATCGTACTGGCATTTTTCCTTTTGCTGGTACTGCTGCCTATTTACTGGATGGTAATCACCTCCTTCAAGACAAACCCCGAAATTATCAATGCGCAGGAGATTACCTATTATCCCCATACCGTAACATTTGAAAACTATCAGTCTCTATTTAATATGCTGGATTATGGCGTATACTTAAAAAACAGCATTATTATCACCTTGGCTACAGCTATTGTGGTGGTACTTCTTTCTATCTTCGGAGGCTACGGTCTGGCGCGTTTTAAATTTAAAGGGAAAAGCACTACGCTGCTGTTCTTCCTGGTGACACAGATGATACCCAGTATACTTGTGATGATACCGCTGTATATTGTATTTGCAAACCTGGGGATTATTAATACTTACCTGTCCCTGATTATTTTCTATATTGCGACGAATCTGCCTTTCTGTGTGATCACCATGCGCAGTTTCTTTGAGCGGATTCCGTATGTGCTGGAGGAAGCGGCCTATGTGGACGGATGCGGCAAGCTGCAGACCCTGTGGAAAATCGTCCTCCCGGTCATGTTCCCGGGTATAGTAGCTGTATTTGTTTTTGCCTTCATTGGGGCATGGAACGAATTGATAGCAGGAACTATCTTTATCAATACTCCGGATATGTGGACGATTCCTGTGGGCTTAAAATCTTTGGTAGGAAAATATTCCGTACAGTGGGGCGCCTTAATGGCCGGCGGCGTTTTAGCGCTGCTTCCAAGCGCAATTATGTTCGTGTTCGTACAAAAATATGTTGTCGAAGGTCTGACGGCAGGCGCTGTAAAAGGCTGATCCTTGCACCGGAATATTTTATATATGGATAGCTTTTGATAAAGGATGGCCTAGATGGGAAAAGGAAACATTGGATTTAAACCAATACACAGAGATCTGTTGTACACAAAGATCGCAGACGCGATCATGCAGTACATAAAAGAAAATGATCTGAAAAACGGAGATAAGATCCCTTCAGAAAGAGAGCTGGCACAGGAATTTAATACCAGCAGGAATTCTGTAAGGGAGGCGCTCCGTGTGCTGGAAAAGGACCAGATTATAGAAGTGAAAATGGGGAAAGGTGCATTTATTACTTCGGATAAGCGGGAGGATTCCTTTTACCTGAAGCTTTGGAAGGTCAACTATTATGAGCTTATGGAGGTGAAAAGGATCCTGGAGCTCCATATTATCCAGGAACTTTGCGGAAAATTAAGCCAGTTGGATATCGAAAGCCTGAAGGAACCTCTGACCCGTATGGAAGAGGGGGCGGCGATGGGGCTGTTTCTCCAGAAAGAAGATTTTATTTTTCACAGCAGGCTGAGAAAAATATACGGAAATAATACTCTGGAGCAGATACTGGATAATCTGATAAAAGCTCTGGACGCCAGCGGTCAGGAAGTAAGCGGAGCCGCGGATATCTGGAGACAGACGGTTCCCTATCACAGAACGATTTTAAACGCTATGATCGAGGATAAACCTTTTCAGGCAGAAGAAGCACACAGGATCATTCATCAGATTGATAAGCAGGTGCTTGATCTGCAGGCAAATGTCCGGAAATTATAGGAAATTATAGACAGGAAAGTCTGGACATTTTCACGAAAAAGATCAGAAAAGTTCACACTTTTTTTACGAAGCTTCCATTGAAAAAGGAAAAAAGTTCTGTTATAGTAGGTTGTGGTTACAGAAAACAGAAAGTGGAAAAACCACATTCTATAGTTATATGTCCGGGCAGCATGGAACTGCTTTTTCGGACAGGAAAGAAGAGGAAGCCGTTGCGAAAGAAATCACATATATTATTAGCACGTTACCTTGCAGACCAGATGACTGTGGCGGAAAGCCTGCAGGCACACAGAAAGGCATTTTGCCTGGGAAATATCCTTCCGGACCTGCGTCCCTCCTTTGTAACGAAAAAACATGAATTTTTTGGTACATTCCATGAGGTACAGGAAAAACTGGAAGTGCTTGTAGAGAAAGATCCGTCTGAGTACAATGAGAGGGTTTACTGGCGCCAGCTTGGTGAAGCGATGCATTATATTGCTGATTATTTCACTTTTCCTCATAACAGAACATACACCGGGACACTGATGGAGCATAATCAGTATGAAAAATATCTGAAAAAAGATTTAAAAGAGTGTATTAAAAGCGGAAGAGCAGATCTGCATTTGAAGCAGAATATTCGTTTTGACAGTTTTGCACATCTTGTAGAATACATTAAAGAAAAGCACGAAGAATATCTGAAAAAAGAGCGTAATATAAAAGACGACATCCGTTACATTGTCTCCGTATGTTACCAGGTTATACAGGGAATTTTTCAGCTTTGTACAAGAAAGATGCCTGTGCAGTTCGGTATGGCACTGGCTGCATAAAAATAAAAAAAATGTGAATAAAAAGTGAAAAAAACAAAAAACCGCCGGAAGAGCCTCTTCCGGCGGTTGATTTCATGTTTTTAATATGCTAAAATAAAACAGGTATTGATGTAAGAAGCACGTAATTGTATATAGATGGCAGGTCTTTATAGAAGGGGGTAAGGATCTGTTGCGAGAAAGAAGGGAGCAGCACAGAAATATGAAGAATAAATATCTGACAAGATGTTTATGCATTACATTGTTGTCAACTATGGTATTGTCCAGCCCTGCGTCTATATTTGCTGCGGCTGAGGATACTTTTATGTCAGACGGATTATTTGATGATCAGCCAGATTTTTCGGGAGAGCCTGCTGAGCCTACAGGTACTCCGGACATTACCCCTACACCTGGGGGAGAAGATCCGCAGATTACGCCTACGCCAAGTGTAGATCCTACGCCTACGCCAGGTGTGGAACCTACGCCTACACCGGGAGTGGATCCTACGCCTACGCCAGGTGTAAGTCCTACACCTACGCCTACACCTCCGATTACTGCGCCGGCTACGCCGCAGGAGATTGTAGACAGACTGAATGAACTTTCCGCAGAGCTTCTGCTTACGGGAATCACATTGGAATACGAAGACGAGATCATAGAAATACGTTCGGCATATGAAATTTTAACAGAAGAAGAAAAGGCACAGGTTACCAATTACCAGATTCTTTTGGACTTTGAAGCGGCTTTGGAAGAACTGAAAAAACAGCAGATTACGCCTACGCCGTCAGTTACGCCCAGCCCTACACCTACACCTTCCGTTTCAGATGGAGACAATGGGTTTAGTGACGGGCAGAACAGCAATGTGACCAATGTCCTCACCGGAACTCCGGTATATTACACAAATATGGTGTCTAACCTTCATGCCGGAAAAGAATTTTACCTGGACAGCCTCCAGGAGATATATCAGTTGTCTTTCTCAGAGGATTTCGCCTCTGTTATGGAAGAAATCGAGAACGAATATAAACAGAAAAATAAACTGTCAGACGCAAGTGATCTTCGTGCAGACGGGCTTACTACCTCTGCCGATACCCTTCTTGTGAGAAACTGGCAGGATATCATTGCGATTTATATATATGAACAGTATCAAAACGGTGCAACAAGCTATACTCTGGATGCCTCCTGTAAGGACCGGCTGGCAGAGATTTTTGCAGAGATGAATCCGGTAGTGCGGGATAAGTCGGATATCACCCGGGTTACATATGGAAACCGCCATATTAATTACTACATTAAGAAAAATAAGATTTCCAAGAAAGACAGAAAGATTCTTCAGAAATATATGGAAACAGACTGCAAGCTTTTATGCGCAGTAGTTACAGCCTCTAAGGGCTTTGTACGCCAGAGTGTGGGAGAGGAAGTCTCCGAAGAGAGAGTAAATGTAATCGCAGAAGCGTATTCCCTTGTGGGCGAAGTAGGATACTTCTGGGGAGGAAAATCTACGGTCCTTGGAAAGGATTCCCGTTGGGGAACGGCTGCGACCGTTTCCGCTTCCGGAAGCAACAGCACAGGTACATTGAGAGCTTATGGACTGGACTGCAGCGGTTTTGTTACCTGGGCGGTTATCAATGGATACCAGAATCAGGGGATGCAGTCTGCGGTAGGCGATGGAACCTCTGATCAGTGGAATAAGGCGAATATTGTCAGTGAAGAAGATGCGCAGCCGGGCGACCTGGTATTTCAGAGAGGGCCGGAGGCCGGAAGCGATAACCATGTAGGAATTATCTGCGGTCAGACAGATTCCGGCGACTGGATTGTTGTCCATTGTTCTTCCAGCCAGAACGGAGTTACAGTAGGGGAGGCTTACAGCGCCGGCTTCAGATACATCCGCCAGCCATCTTTCTATCCTACGGATGAGGAAGTTGCGGCTATGGAAAGCCAGGGAGCTGCTACAAGCAATTCTTCCTTTACCTCTGACGATGTGACCGTATCGAATACACTGCAGGATGTGATTTCTGAAAATACTTTTGTATCTCAAGGCAGCAGCCTGCTTACAGATGCGCCTTTGGTAGATGACAATGACATCGAAGTTTTTGTGGCGCCGTCTGAGTGATCGTGATCTTTGCCTGACTGGCAGAAAAATGCCGGGAGGGTGTATAAGGTACCTGCGGGGATGAATAGTCTCTGCAGGTACCTTTGTGTCAGGGACAGAAAAGGTATTGACAAATATAGGAAAACTAACTATACTTTGAAAAGATACTTTGACAATCAAAATAAATGGATGGATATGGATTATGATGACAACACGAATTATCGGGACAGGAAGCGCCCTTCCTGCGCATACATTGACAAATGACGATTTGGCAAAATTTCTGGATACCAGCGATGAATGGATTCGTACCAGGACAGGTATAAGAAGCAGACAGCTTGCTGGAGATGAAGAAAGTGCAGTAACTCTTGCTGCAGAGGCGGGACGAAAAGCACTGGAGGACGGGAAGGTCAGGCCGGAGGAAATACAGATGGTCTTTGTGGCTACCTGTTCGTCAGAAAATTATTTTCCCAGTGTGGGCTGCAGGGTCCAGGAAGCCCTCGGGCTTACTAACGCTTCTGCCATGGATTTAAGTGCAGCGTGTTCAGGATTTCTTTTTGCCCTTCACACAGCACATGCATATATTATGAGCGGTTATTGTGACACTGCCCTTGTAATCGGAACGGAGACTCTCTCCCGGACGATTGACTGGGCGGACAGAAGCACCTGCGTGCTTTTTGGGGATGGTGCAGGAGCCTGTGTGGTGAGAAAGGATGAAAAAGGAGTTCTTGACATCATCCAGCACAGCGATGGCACCCGTGGAGACGTTCTCACAGCAAGCACAGAGAGAACGCCTACGCCTACATCCAGTGCAAGAAAGAGTTTGCCTATGTATATGGATGGACAGGCGGTTTTTCGATTTGCAGTAAAAACAGTCCCGGAATGTATTCAGGAGCTTATGGAAAAAACAGGACGGTCTTTAGACGAGGTGGATCATGTGGTGCTTCATCAGGCGAACAGCCGTATCATCGAATCAGTTGCAAAAAGGCTTCATATGCCTTTGGAGAAATTTGCCATGAATCTTGACAGACACGGAAATACCTCTGCGGCAAGTATTCCTATTCTTTTAGATGAGATGAACCGGGATAAAATCCTAAAGAAAGGTGATCTGGTTTTGCTTTCGGGTTTTGGTGCAGGACTCACCTGGGGAGCCGCGCTCATTATCTGGTAAAAAAGAAAACCGGCATACGGGAAATAAAAAATTTCTTTGTGTGCCGGTTTTTGTTATTTAAAGAATGTCCTTTTGGAACAGCAGATAAAAATATTTTCTGAGAGAAGCTGTGGTATTACCTTTGAATACCGGAAAGGACCTCCTCGATCCATTTATCTGTATTGTAGTTATCGTCAAAGAGGCGGACGATCACGCCGTAAGGTTCTGCGTCGCTGGAAAAGGCATTTGCTTCATCTGTATCTACGTGCATTGCCAGACGGAAATCTCTGTTTACCCTGACTACTACATCCGCATAGATCAGCGCGCGGCCATAGCTTTTCGTGAGGACAAATACCTCGTCGTTATCCCGCACCCGTAAGGAGATCGCTTCGTCAGGCGTCATGTGAATATGGCGTTTGGCAACAATGACGCCTCTGGGTATGGAAAGTTCCCCCATAGGACCGCATAAAATGCAGCCGGGTGTATCCGCTGTGTCACCGGACTGGCGTATGATGCCTGGAATACCCAGTTTCCGGGTATCTGTTAAGGAAAGTTCCACCTGGGTTTCTTTCCGAAAAGGTCCCAGGATGGCAATGTTTTCAAACTGGCCTTTGGGGCCCTTGACTGTTAAACGTTCCTGGCAGAGATACTGCCCTGGCTGGCTTAATTCTTTTATATAATGAAGAGTGGCTTCTTCACCAAAGAGTTTTGCAAAATCTTCTTTGGAAACGTGGATGTGACGGGCCGATGTTTCAATCGGTATTTTAACGCTCATATAACAGTACCTCCGGATTTATAACGCTTACTCATCTTTTCTGTAAAGTTTAACTCTGCCGGTAAAAAATAGCAACTGCTTTTACAGATTTTCAGTGGGGAAATGATAAAATATATGCAGGATAAATGGAACGGAAAGGGGAAATTTTACAGCCGGATTTGCAATGGTCTCTTAAATAGGCTATAATGACAGAAATGATCATATAGATCCGAAAGGAGTATTGGATGAAGAAAAACAGATTCCTCCGGGTGCTGCTGGTTTTGCTGGTGCTGGCCTTTTTATTGCTTGCAGGCACCTGGGCTGTTGGTCTTTGGAGTGAAGACGGGGTGGATCTGGATACGGCGAGAGGCTTTTTTAATATGGAGCCCAGGGAAGTGACTGAGCTTCGCCGCCAGGAAGTCCCTCAGACAGATGAAGGCCATCAGGAATATTACTTTAAGCTTTTGGACGAAGAAGAGCAGAGAGGGTATCGGGAAATGCTCAATGGAATCCGGGAGCGGAAGGAGGAGTTTTACATTTCCATTTCTGACGATGAAAAGGTGGATCGGGCTTACCATGCGCTTTTAAAGGATCATCCGGAGCTGTACTGGGTACATAACAGAGAACAGGTCTATAAAACCACGTTTTCCAGAGGAGATTACTGCCTGTTTGCCCCAGGCTACACATACACCCGGGAGGAAATGGCACAGATAGACGAATCTCTTGAACAGGCATATCAGGCGGTACTTTCCATGCTTCCGGAAAATGCAGACGATTATGAGAAGGCGAGAGTCGTATATACGTATCTGATTGATTCGGTAGATTACGAAATTTCCGAGGATGACCAGAGTATTGCAGGCGCTTTCTGGAAGAACAAAGCGGTATGTGCAGGATATGCAGGAGGCGTGCAGTATCTTCTGGAAAGGCTGGGCGTGGTCTGTATATACGTAGAGGGAAGTGCAAAAGGCAGTACGGAAGGGCATGCATGGAATATTGTGCAGCTTGACGGACAGTATTATTACTTGGATGCCACGAATGGAGACCAGCCGGAATTTCTGGAGGGGGATGCGGTCACTATGGTGGAACATAAGACGACGATCTATGATTACCTTTGTCCTTTTCCTAATGAATATGAGCTGAATTATACACCTTCAGAAGAATTTACCCTGCCAGAGGTAAATGCGGTGGATAAAAACTTTTATGTGCTCAACCAGGGCTGTTTTGCAAACTATGACTGGCAGGAGCTTTATGATTACTGCTGTATGCGTTTGAATAACGGGGCTGCGGTGGTGCGTTTTAAGTTCAGCACCCAGGAGGCGTTTGACGCGGCCTATGCGGAATGGATCGAAAACGGCAGTATTCAGATTCTTGCGCAGTATTATATGCAGCTTTATGGATTGAGCCAGGTTGAATACCATTATGGAATATTGGAAGATTTGAAGACTATGTATTTTATGTTTTAGAGGTGAGCGTATGATAGAGATCTTAACACGTATTATGGGCATTGTGGAGCGGGTCAGAAATATGGAAGAGCTTTCCGTGATCGCTACAGGAGTGTTCGGTGTGCTGCTGATTTTCGGCATCCTGAACTGTCTGCTGGGCTATCGTCTGCTGCGCTTTTGGATGATGCTGGGAGGATTCGGTGTAGGAGCCGGAATCGGGCTTTTTATAGCCAGTACCCTGGAAGTATCCGGCAGAGGAACCTATCTTGGGATTATGGCTGTGACAGGTATTATCCTGGGAGTGATCGCTTTTTTTAGCTATAAAGTGGGTGTGTTTGTGCTGGGAGCCGGGATTGGCGTATCTTTAAGCGTCTATGTCCTTCACCCTACTACGTCCTTCGTATTTTTTATCTGCCTGCTCCTTGGCGTAGGGCTTGGTTCCCTTGCGGTAAAGTATTCCAGAGAAGTGCTGATCGTTTCCACAAGCCTGATGGGCGGCGTTATGGCAGGATTCTCTCTGGCAAAACTTGGGGAAATGTCGGAATTTCCTTATGGAGTTTTAATGAGTATTGGCTTTGCGGTTCTTGGAATGTTGATCCAGTTTGCCACAAATAAACCTTCCTACTCTAATGAAGAAGAGGACGACTATGAATATGAAAAAGATACAAGGAGAAAGGAAAGAGGAACCGCGCGATACCCAGAGGAAGAGGAGTATCTGGATGAACTGGAGGAAGGCCTGGAAAGTTATCTGGATGATTATGTGGACGAGTACGAGCGGGAGGATACACAAAGGTATGACATCCGACGGAGTGAAAGAACCGTCGTTCCCCAGAAGAAAAAAAGAAGATGACAGCGCAGGCTGATGCGGTAAGGAGGAAATAGAGATGGCGAAAGAAGCTAAGACAAATGCCATGCGTATGCTGGATGTACAGAAAGTGAAATATGAAACCATTACATATGAGTGCGGAGAGTTTATTGACGGGATCCATTGTGCGGACCTGACCGGAGCTCCCCATGAGCAGTCCTTTAAAACTTTAGTGATGGAGGGAAAAAGCGGCGGCTATTATGTGTTTGTGGTGCCCATAGAAAAGGAGGTGGACAGAAAAGCAGCGGCCAAGGCAGTTGGAGAAAAAACGGTGGATATGATCCATGTAAAAGATATCCAGAAGATTACCGGGTATATTCGGGGAGGGTGCAGTCCTATTGGTATGAAAAAGCTGTATCCCACAGTATTTGACTCCACTGCCGGGGATTTTGAAGAAATCTATGTAAGCGGAGGCCGTATCGGGCTTACCCTTAAGGTGCCTGTGGATGCCCTTTTAAAAGTTACCAGGGGCAGCCTTGCGAAAATTACCATGGAGTAAAGACGAAAACGGCATTGGGATCAAAAAGAAGGAGGCTGTAAAAAAGTTACAGCGAAAGAGAAAAAGGAGGATACAAATGGAGAAGAAGAGTTTATTTAAAAAGCTGACATTTTGTCTGGTTACGGGGCTTTTGCTTTTGGCATCCGCAGTTTCGGTACAGGCAGCGGTTTATAAAAAGGCGCAGACAAAGGTGATCCGCGCGGGAGAATGTTATCATTTGATCGATAACAATATCAGTAAAAATAAGATAACCCGTTATGCAGTGACGATTTCTCCGGCCAGCCAGGGAACGGTATATGACCTTGCCTATGCGTCGGATGGAAGAGAAAAGGTATTAAAAAGCTGCAGCAAAGGCAAGAGATTTGAAAATCCAAAGACCAGCTACATAAAAAGTTATTCCCAGAGCAATACAGGAATGGCTATGTGCATCAAGGTATTTAAAGGAAGCGTGCGCGTAAGGGTGGATTATAAGGCGGAGTATAAGAGCGCGTCCTTTACCTTTGGCAAACAGGCGTCTTCCCATAAACCATTGCTGGCTGTTTCCGTGCCGAAAGGCAGACAGGTAATGTTTAGGCAAAGGGGAAGCAACATCACTTGGGTTCCTGTAGTTATTGGAGCTAAAAACGGCGCGTTTACCAGAAGGACGCTCAATGCCGCGACTTCTACCTTTGAGAATTATACGTTTATGCCAAATTATTTAAAATTCCGATACTATAAAAATGGAAAGCTTCAGAGTTCCAGCAGTCTGAACATTAAGTATGATACACAGGCTGGCTCATCAAACTTTATCCAGGTATTGATGCCCAACAGAAATTCCGGATGGTTTACCACTAAAAGCGGAACAGTCACCTATTATTTTCCATCAGATTACCTGAATATGGCAGTTTCCAGAAGATAAAAACAGCAAAAACGGGACAGAGCAAAAATACTCTGTCCCGGATTTTTTTAGAAAAATCAGTTGTCCTGTGCGTCTGACTCGCTGACCTGGTATACATGACGTTTTTTTGCCATTTCGTCACTGGCGAGATATTCGTCGTAAGTGGTGATCTTGTCGATCAATGTACCGTTTGGCAGGATCTCCATGATCCGGTTGGCTGTGGTCTGTACGAACTGATGGTCATGGGAGGTAAAGAGAATTACTCCCGGGAACTTGATCAGTCCGTTGTTAAGAGCTGTGATGGATTCCATGTCCAGATGGTTGGTGGGCTCATCCAGGAGAAGGATGTTTGCACCGGAAATCATCATTTTTGAGAGAAGGCACCGCACCTTCTCACCGCCGGAAAGTACGCGTACACGTTTTACACCGTCCTCGCCTGGGAAAAGCATACGTCCTAAAAAGCCGCGCACATAGGTGGCGTCTTTGATCTCGGAATACTGTGTCAGCCAGTCGGTAATGGTTAGATCATTGTCGAATTCCTTGGTGTTGTCTTTTGGGAAATATGCCTGTGAGGTAGTAACTCCCCATTTATAATTTCCTTCATCCGGTTCCAGCTCGCCCATTAAGATCCTGAAAAAGGTGGTGATGGCAAGTTCATTGGAACCTACAAAAGCTACTTTATCCTCTCTTCCCAGGGTAAAGGAGATATTATCCAATACCTTTACGCCGTCGATGGTCTTGGAAAGGTTTTCTACCATAAGCACTTCGTTGCCGATCTCACGGTTAGGACGGAAATCGATGTATGGATACTTACGGCTGGATGGGCGCATTTCGTCCAACTGAATCTTTTCCAGGGCACGTTTACGGGAGGTTGCCTGCTTGGATTTAGAAGCATTGGCACTGAAACGGGAGATAAATTCCTGGAGTTCCTTGATCTTTTCTTCTTTTTTCTTGTTTGCTTCTTTCATTTGTTTGATGAGAAGCTGACTGGACTCATACCAGAAATCATAGTTTCCGGCATAAAGCTGGATCTTTCCGTAGTCGATATCTGCGGTATGTGTACAGACCTTATTTAAGAAATAGCGGTCATGGGATACCACGATGACGGTGTTGTTAAAGTTAATAAGGAATTCTTCCAGCCATTCAATGGCGGGCAGGTCCAGGTGGTTGGTAGGCTCGTCCAAAAGGAGGATGTCCGGGTTTCCAAAAAGTGCCTGTGCAAGGAGTACCTTCACCTTAAGGCTACCGTTCAGGTCAGCCATAAGGGTGTAATGAAATTCTGTGTCCACGCCAAGTCCGTTTAACAAAGTAGCAGCGTCGGATTCTGCTTCCCAGCCGTTCATCTCCGCGAATTCTGCTTCCAGTTCGCTGGCACGGATGCCGTCCTCATCGGTAAAATCTTCTTTGGCATAAATTGCCTCTTTTTCCTTCATGATCTCATACAGTCTTGCATTTCCCATAATAACAGTATCAAGGACTGTGTAGGAATCGTATTTAAAATGATCCTGCTGCAGGAAGGAAAGCCTCTGTCCGGGGGTGATCACCACATCTCCTTTGGTGGGCTCAAGCTGACCGGACAGGATCTTTAAAAAGGTAGATTTTCCTGCGCCGTTTGCACCGATCAGACCATAGCAGTTTCCCTCGGTAAATTTAATATTTACGTCTTCAAACAATGCTTTTTTGCCTACGCGTAATGTGATATTATTTGCTGAAATCATAGTTTACCTCTTTATTTCTATATTATTATCCACAAGTATAGCCGATTTTTATTGTACCGTAAACTGGGAAATTTGCAAGAATTATTTGCTAGATGATTGTTTTTTTGCAGCAAAAATGCTTTTCCTTGAAAAAAAAGACGGTTACTGCTATAATCATCCAGATAAGAAGACAGGACTGGAAAGAATAAGAAAGGATGAAACATGGAGAAAAAAGAAGGGAAGCAAAAGAACATTTATCTGATAGGATTTATGGGATGCGGAAAATCCACCGTTTCCAATTATCTGCATGAAGAATATAAAAGAAAGCAGATCGAGATGGACGAGGAGATCCAAAGGGAAGAGGGAATGAGCATTTCCCAGATCTTTGAGCAAAAAGGGGAAGCCTATTTCCGTGCCCTTGAAACGAAGCTTCTGCACCGTTTGAGGGAAGAGGAAAATTATGTGGTTTCCTGCGGAGGCGGCGTACCTATGCGGGAAGAAAATGTGAAGGAAATGAAAAAGAACGGAAAAGTCATCCTGCTTTTGGCAAAGCCTGAGACTATTTACGAAAGGGTAAAAGACTGCCACGACCGTCCTCTCCTGGAGGGAAATATGAATGTAGAGTACATCAAAGGCCTGATGGAGCAGAGAAATGAAAAGTACCAGGCAGCGGCAGATGTGTGTGTGTATACAGATGAACGGGAGATTTCTGAAATCTGCCGGGAGATCATGGAATATGTAAGCGGTACAGGGAACAGGTAAACCATTATATTATATATAGAAGAAAGAGATGAGTGACATGAACGAAATTTTGGAGTTTCTTACCAGGGCAATGGCGGATAATCTGTGGGCAGCGCCACTTTTAAGCCTCGCGGCAGGGATCGTGACTTCCTTTACTCCCTGTTCTCTGGCTACAGTGCCTATGCTCCTTGCCTGCGTGGGTGCAACCAAGGCAAATCAGAAGCGGTCTTTTAGGCTCTCCGTGGCAATGGCAGCGGGTATGGCGGTGACATTCGGGATTTTTGGATCGGTGGCTTCTGCTATAGGGCATTTGATGCATGAGGCAGGGCATTGGTGGACGGCCCTTATGGGAATTCTCATGATACTTATGGCGCTGCAGGTTTTTGGAGTGGTAAATATTATTCCGCACATCCACGTGTCAGAGAAAATGACGAAGAAAGGATATGCAGGCGCTTTTCTTACCGGTGCCGTGGGAGGGGTGTTTGCTTCTCACTGTGCGATCCCTGTGATGGTGGCACTTTTGGCTTTGGTTGCGGATCTTGGAAAGAATGCATGGTGGGGAATCCTGCTGATGGTGCTGTATGCTTTGGGGCACAGCGTTCTGCTCCTTTTGACAGGGATTGGATACGGCTATATGGAAAAGGTGATCGCCAATCCTTCCTGTGCGGCTGCGGGAAAATGGCTGCGGCGGATTTTGGGACTTGTGATTTTGGCAGTGGGATTTTTGCTGTTGTTTGGAGACTGATAAAGGAGCTAGCCCAAATTGAACTTAATATACAGATTTTGCATGGAAATGTCGCATAGTTTAAGAATTTATTGTAGAAGATATTGAAATAATATGTAAAAATTGATATAATATACGACATAGGGGTAATAGCGTTAAAAGAATGTAACTTGTAAATTGGTTTGGAAGGACAAAATAAAAGAGGAGCAGAAAGAGGTTCTGAGTCATGTTTATTACAAGAGAGTGCGACTATGCAGTCAGAGTGATCCGAGCTCTGGCGGGGGAGGCGAGGCTTAGTGTCAGTGATATCTGTGAGAAGGAGATGATTACGGCACCCTTTGCCTATAAGATATTGAAAAAGCTTCAGAAAGCAAAGATAGTAAAAGGATACAGAGGGGTACATGGGGGATATTCCCTGAATACAGAAGTATCACAGCTTACTTTATATGATGTGTATCATGCGATTGATCCGGATATGTTCATTATAGAATGTATGAATCCAGGATATTCCTGTGCCAGAGACGGTGAGGGGGCAAATGCCTGTGCGGTCCATCAGGAACTGGAAGCGATCCAGGGGGAAGTCTGGAACCTTCTAAAGAGGAAGACCCTGGCGGAGCTGTTGGAGGAAAAATAGAACTACATATGTACGCAGAGAGGCAAGACTTACGGTTTTGTCTCTTTTTTTGCGCGGCGCTGCTTACACTTGGGTGCGGAACCTGCCTTTTGTATACAAATAGATACAAAAAAAATGCAATCAAATTGGACATAGCCCTGTTTTTATGATATAATCTTACATGGACTTTTAGACACATAAGTGGTCTAGAAATAATTTTCATCATACCTTTTAAGGAGGAAAAGAACAATGGCAAGAAAGATGAAAACCATGGATGGTAACCATGCAGCCGCTCATGCATCA
>CALIZJ010000138.1 GCA_938028845.1 uncultured Blautia sp. | reverse complement strand
TTTGCACTTGGATTTAGTTTGATGATGATCCTGGATGTGGCACTGGGGTAAGAGGAATGTTTCTTATGAGAATATTGATTTATGGTGCGGGTGTGATTGGATCCTTGTATGCGACTTTATTTGCAGATGACGGTTATGAATGGCTATGAGGCAACGAAAGCAATCCGCAGAAGTTCCCATGAACTGGCAAAGACGATCCCTATTATTGCCATGACTGCTAATGCATTTAAATATTTTTTTAAATACCCTTTAGGAATAGAAATAAACCTAAAGGGTATTTTCCTCTTAAGCGACATACAAGGGAGGGTTTGGTAGTTTCTATCTTAAGAGGGAAGCTTCCTGGTTGCAGTAAATACATCTATATTTTCCACTGGAGGACAATTTGAAGATGTGCTCGCAGTTTGCTTCCGTACTGGTAATGCAGCGGGGATTTTTGCATTTGATTACATTTTTTAAAGTTCTTGGCGGAACAGGATGATATTTTTTTACCACCTTTCCATCACGAATTACGATCAAAGTGACTCCATCGTTCAAATAACCAAGGACTTCAAGACGCTCAGGCTCTGTAAGCCCCTCTATTTTAATCAGATCTTTACAGCCGTATTTTTCACTTCTTACGGACTGCAGTAGGGCAATGGACTGCTTCTGGGAGTCCAGTTCCAATAGCTTGTAAATATCCATTCCTTTTCCAGCCGGGATATGGTCGATCACAATTCCATTTTGGATAGATTCAATCTTTAACATTACAGCACCGTCCTTCCTGTCAGCGGATCCGGGATTTCAAGCAGCGCCATAATAAGTGCCATACGGATATATTTTCCGTTTTGTACCTGGTCAAAATAAGCGGCTCTTGGATCCTGATCCACATCTGAGACAATCTCATCCACCCTTGGAAGAGGATGGAGAACCGGCATATCCGGCTGTGCCAGATTCAGCTTCTCGCGGTTTAAAATATAGGTATCCTTTAACCGGACATAATCTTCTTCGTTAAAGAAACGCTCTTTCTGAACCCTTGTCATATAGAGTATGTCCAGTTTGGGAAGTGTTTCCTCCAGGCTGGTAACCTCTTTGTAAAAAGAATGGTTAGGCTTTAAGGTCTCTTCAATTACGTAATCCGGGATTTTAAGCTCTTCCGGGGAGATGAAGTAAAACTCATTTTCTGGATGACGTACCAGACTGTTTACAAGGGAGTGTACGGTTCTTCCAAATTTCAAGTCACCGCAAAAACCAACTGTCAGGTGATCCAGATGACCTTTTCTCTGGCGGATGGTCATAAGGTCGATTAATGTCTGGGTAGGATGATTATGTCCGCCATCCCCGGCATTGATTACCGGCACTGTGGCATACATGGAAGCGCGAAGGGGAGCGCCTTCCTTGGGATGCCGCATTGCAATGATATCTGCATAGCAGCTTACCACCCGGGCAGTATCGGCTACCGTTTCTCCTTTTGTGGCACTGGACTGTTCAGCACCTGCAAAGCCAAGGGATTTTCCGCCAAGGCTTAACATGGCAGATTCAAAGGAAAGACGGGTTCTGGTACTTGGTTCGTAAAAAAGAGTGGCAATCTTTTTCCCATCTGCCACATGGCTGTACACTTCTGGACTTTCTGCAATGCGGTCAGCCAGATCCAGAACTTTTGTAGTTTCTTCAAGGGTAAAATCAAGTGGATCGATCAAATGTCTCATAACCAGGCTCCTTTTGTTAAAAACTGATCCCGTCTGGCTCCGACGGAAATAAACTGGATTTCATGGTTCAGAAGCTGCTCCAGGATACGAATGTAAGCTTTTGCATTTTCCGGAAGCTCTTCATAGGTCCGGCAGCCCGAAATATCGCATTTCCATCCTGGAAGCATTTCTACTACAGAGGTATAACTATCCAGTTCATCCATAGGATCAAAATCGGTTACTATAACACCGTCACGTTTATAGCCTGTGATCACAGGAATCTCTTTCATGGAACTTAAGACATCCATTTTTGTCAACGCGATCTTGTCTGCATTCTGGCATTTTAACCCATAGCGGCTGGCTACGGCATCAAAGGGACCTATCCTTCTGGGACGACCGGTGGCAGCACCATATTCACCGCCAGCTTTCCGCAACGCTTCTTCCCAGTCATCGGACATGGCATGTTCTGCCACAAAAGGACCTGCGCCAACACAGGTGGAATACGCTTTTAAAACGCCAATTACGTGATCCAGGGATTTTCCAGGGATTCCGGCACCAATGGGACCATAGGCAGAAATGGTAGAGGAACTTGAGGTATAGGGGAAAATACCGTAATCAATGTCCCTCATGGCTCCAAGCTGGGCTTCCAGTACCACCTTTTTGCCCTCTGACACTGCCTGTTCCAGATATTCCCCGGTGTCTGCAATATAGGGACCAAACAGTTCAGCCTGTTCCTCACACCAGGTAAGGAGTGCAGGGTAGGACATTGGCTCCTGATGATAACAGCCTGCAAGCTCCAGGTTCTTTGCCACCAGCATGGTTTTTAATCTGGCTTTTACGGAATCCTCTTTTAAATGAAGGAGATCTCCCAGGCGAAGTGTTTTTTTACGGTACTTGTCACTGTATGCATAGGCGATTCCACGGCGGGTAGAACCAAAGGCACTTCCTGTCTTTGCAAGTCTGTTTTCTTCTAACTCATCCTGCACCTTATGCCATGGCATGGAGACTGTAGCACGTTTTGAAAGTTTCAGATGATCCGGTGTTACCCGGATTCCTTTTTTCTCTATTTCATGGATTTCCTGGGAAAGATGTTCCAGGTCAACCACCATTCCGTCCCCGAGGACGCACACCACACCTGGATGTAAAATACCAGAGGGGAGAAGATTTAAAACGAATTTGCCCTGGGTGGTTACCACTGTGTGACCTGCATTGTTTCCGCCCTGGTAGCGGACAACCACATCTGCCTGCTCTGCAAGAAGATCGATCACACGTCCTTTTCCTTCATCGCCCCAGTTAATACCGGTTACTGCTGTAAGCATTTGTTCCTCCTTTGAAAACTGGTCGGGCTGCTGTTTTCCTATTACAATAAACCGCTTTTTGCCCTACAACAGCGTTCTTTTTTGTTCGAGTACATAATACGCTTGACGTAGTAATAAGTAAAAGATATAATTGATATGGCTGAAATAAATATATGACATGTCAAAAAAGAAAAAATATTATGGACGTTAATTTCGAGTATTATAAGATCTTTTATTATGTGGCAAAATACCACAACTTTACCAAGGCGGCCCAGGCGTTAAACAACAGCCAGCCTAATATTACCCGGGCCATGAATTGTCTGGAACAACAGCTGAATACCACTTTATTTATCCGTACCAACCGCGGCGTACAGCTCACTCCGGAAGGAGAACGGCTTTATACCCATGTGCTAAGTGCAATGGAGCAGTTTCAGGCAGCAGAAGAGGAGCTGGCAGACAGCTCCGGATTATCCCATGGAAGTGTAGCCATCGGTGCCAGTGAAACTGCCCTCAATATTTTCCTGCTGGATAAATTAAAAAGTTTTCACATGACTTATCCGGGAATCCGGCTGAAGCTTTACAACCATTCCACACCGGAAGCCATTGAAGCTGTTAAAAGCGGAAAGATTGATTTTGCAGTAGTTTCCACTCCGGCAGAGGTGGATTCCCCATTGAAACAGATCATGCTCATGCCGTTTCAGGAGATTCTGGTTGGAGGCACTACTTTTACCGCCCTTAGCAGTCAGGAGCTTTCCCTTCGGGAGGTAAAGAACTATCCGCTGATTTCTCTTGGGCGGG
>CALIZJ010000137.1 GCA_938028845.1 uncultured Blautia sp. | reverse complement strand
GTATGAGGAAGCGGAACCATGTAATACCTGTCCGCTTAAATGCCAGGGAGCTGCGTATGCTGGAAGAACAGGTGGAAAAAAGCGGGCTGCCAAGGGAAGAATTCCTGCGCTCCTTAATTGTAGGGGCAGAGATCCGGGCGAAGCCCTGCGAACACCATGCAGACTTGCTGCGGAAGGTGGCAGGATTATGTAATAATGCCAACCAGCTGGCCCATGTGGCAAATGCCACCGGGCGCACAGACACAGCAAGCGTACAGGAAATGCTTCGGATCTCCAAAGAGGTCTGGAAGATTGTCAAAGAAGAATGGTAATAGCGGATGGCATACACCAGCATCATCCCTGTCCATCGGCTGGACCGTTCCATTGAATATGTAAAGGACCGGGAAAAAACTTCCAAACCAGGAACCTCCGCAAAGTCACTGGAAGAAGCGATTGATTATGCCCTGAACAGGGATAAAACAGAGCAGATGGTTTTTGAGGATGCCTTTGGATGCACTTGCGAAAACGCATATACAGATATGCGGGGAACCAAGCAGCGGTTCCATAAGACAGGGGGAGTCCAGGGATACCATCTGATCCAGAGCTTTGCAGAGGGAGAGGTGTCCCCGGAGCTGGCACATCTGATTGGAATAGAATTGGCAGAACGCCTGCTGAAGGGAAGGTACGAGGTGGTCATTACGACCCATCTGAATACCAGCCATTACCATAATCATCTGGTATTTAATTCCGTAAGCCTGGAGGATGGGAAAAAATACCACAGTAACCAGAAAAGTTATTATGAAGAAGTGCGGCGGATTTCCGATGAATTGTGTAAAAAGTATGGGCTTTCCATTATACAGCCGAAAGGTAAAGGAAAACCTTATGCGGAGTGGATGGCAGAAAGGGATGGGAAACCGACCTGGCGGAGCGCAATCCGTATGGATATCAAAGATGCAGTATCACAAAGCTTCAGCTGGAGCCAATTCCTTTCCCGCATGGAAGAAAAAGGCTATTCTTTCAAGCTGAACCGGAAATACATTGCACTGAAAGCACCAGGGATGGAGCGTTATATCCGTTTGAAAAGCCTTGGGCAAAGGTATGGTGAAGAAGCGATCCGTTATTGGATCCTGCAACCCAAGAAGCCCAATCGGAGCAACATTGGGAAAGGGGATACCCGGAAACGGAAAAAACTGCATGGCCTGCAGGCGCTTTATTATTCGTATCTTTACCAAATGGGAGTTTTAAAAAAGAAACCACAGAAGATTCCCTATGAAGTGCGGCAGGATATCCGGAAGCTGGATGAGCGCATTGCGCAGATGGAATTTCTGGAGAAGCATAAGATCAATAGCAGGGAGGAACTGGCAGAATACCGGAAGCCGCTGGAGGAACAAGTGCTGCTCTTAACTAAGGAACGGTACAGGCTGTACCGGGCGGCTCCCCAGTCTGCCAGGATTGCGGATATTACCAGGCAGCTCAAGGAGTTAAGGAAAGAAATCCGGATTTGCGTGAAGATAGATAAGCATTCCCAGGAGATGGAGGAAAAATTAAAGAGGCTTGAACAGAAGGAAATGGCTCCGGAAGATACGGGGCAGGAAAAAGCAGGAAAGGAAAGAAATGGCTTGGAAGAAAGAAGGTGAGGCAGATGAATTTAGGCGGGGATGCAGCGGATCAAGTTGTCCGCTATTCCTTGGAAGGGATTGATTACAGTCTTCGTCTATCAGGGACTTTGGCTAAAAATCTGGCTGTTTTTCTGGCGGCAGTGCTAAAAGACCAGAAAAAGACCTATGGAAAAACACGTATGGTACGCATGCTGAAAGAAAACCGCCCCCTGAAATTTTTTACCGTGCCAAGCGAGCGGCTAAAAGAATTTGCCAGGGAAGGGAAAAAGCGGGGGCTCCTGTATGTGGTGATACGGGACAGGAAGAATCCGGCCCAGTGTGAGATCATGGTTTTTGCCGATGATGCTGCAAAGGTCAACCGGGTTATGGATAAAATGAACCTGGATTTCCTGAAATCAGAAAGCGGCGAAGCTGTGCAGGAAGTGGCAGAGGCACGGGAGTCTGCAAAGAAAGAACCAGAAGTGTCTACTGAGACAGTCATCATGCCGGAAGGGGAAGTACAGTTTGAGATTGACGAAGAGGGACTGAATTTTGGATTTGAAGACCCGAGCCAGGACACAGAAAATTTTACCAAGGTGCAGGAGAAGGAAGAAAAGAATCCGTCCGGACCTTCCTTGCACAACAGCGGTATTTCTACCGGGGAGGAAAGCTTTGATACGACGGGCAGGATGGAACCGGCAATTCCTGTCCAAGAGCATGCAGGGTATGGACAGAAGCCTTCCGTCCGGGCGGAACTGGAAGGAATCAAACAGGAAAAACGGGAAGCGAAAAAACTACCCGCAGTAAAAAGAACCCGTAGGCCAAGGCAATCTTCCAGAAAAAAGCGCCGGACAAAATCGAAAAGTAGGTGATATAGATGGATTTGAGTAAATTGATACCGGAGGAAGTGGTACCGGAAAGCAGCCCACAAATGTCAAAAGAGGAATATGCGGCTGCGAAGAAGCAAGAACGGGAGGAAGTTTGGGCAGAAATTGATTCCATGGCCCAGGAGGTATTCCGGGACAGTGATTCCTTAAAAGGCTTCTTGGACTTTATGGCACAGTGCAACCCACAGAGGACGCCGAACCTTTTGCTGCTTTATAGCCAGAATCCCCAGATCCGCCAGGTGATGACTTTTGAAAAGATAAAGGAAGAAGGGTATTCCCTAAGGCCTGGGGTGCATGGCTATAAGTTCCTGGTTACCAATGAATATGAAAAAGATGGTGTGAAAATGCAGGGAACCAATGTAGGGAAAGCCTATGATATCAGCCAGATTCGTATGAGGCCGCCGGAGGCCCCAGAACCAAGGGATACGGTGGTACTGCTGCAGGCTCTCCTGACGAATTCCGAAGTGCCGATCCGTATTGCGGATAACCTTCCGGAAGGAGTACAGGCACAGTATATACCCAGGCAGCGGATGATCTATGTCCGCAATGGTATGAGTGAGACCACTACCTTTCACGCAATCAGCCGGGAACTTGCCTGTGCCAGCATGGATGCCCATAATGGCAGTTATACAAGGAATAAGGCTGCGATCAAAGGATACTGTGCCGCCTATGTGGTAGGGAAGAAATATGGCGTGGATGTTTCTGGTTTCCAACTGGGAAAAGTCTGCGAACTGCAGGATAATGGAAATAAGGACCCCAAAGAGCTGCGCGCCTTTATTGGGGATATCCGAAATGCCGCTTATGGGATCAACAGCCATTTGAACCGGAATCTCGGGGAGCAGGAACAGGAATTTGTCGCAGATGCTTTTTCCATTGCGGAAGGCCAGCCAGCCGAGAAACCAGGGAAAGAAAAAAAACAGCCGGAACGCTGAATGAGATGGCAACTGAGATAGTACTCCTGCCCTCTTCTGGAAATAGTAGTAGCTATTCAACAGGGTGTGTGGTATGTTGAATAGCTACTACTATTT
>CALIZJ010000136.1 GCA_938028845.1 uncultured Blautia sp. | reverse complement strand
CGATCTGGGGTACGCTTTGATTACGTGCTGGCGGATCCGGATCCTACTTTTTTAAACGAACTTACCGCCCATCATATCAGCGGGCAGCTTCGGGTAGCCCCGGAACATGTTTCCGATAAGGTGCTGAAAGTTATGGGAAAACCGCCCCATAGTGTATACGAAAAATTTTTAAAAGCCTTTGAGCAGGCAAATGCACGTACAGGGAAGCAGCAGTATGCAGTGCCCTATTTTATGTCTTCTCATCCGGGATGCACCATGAAAGAAGCGGTAAAGCTGGCAGAGTATGTAAGGGATTTAGGCTTTACTCCTGAACAAGTACAGGATTTTTATCCGACGCCTTCTACCCTTTCTACCTGCATCTATTATACCGGGATACATCCTCTTACAGGCGAATCTGTGTATGTGCCGAAAAGCCCTCATGAAAAGGCCATCCAGCGGGCATTGATGCAGTATAAAAATCCGGCAAATAAAAAACTTGTTCTGGAGGGCCTTAAGATCAGCGGCCGTAAAGATCTGATCGGATATGGCAGTAAGTGTCTGGTGCGCCCGGATAAAAATACCCAGGAGCAAAAAGATGCCAGACAAAGACAGACTGCTCCCAAAAAGAAGACGATCCGGAATATACACAAGAAGAAAAAAGCAAAATAAAAGGAGTCACCTATGAGTAAAAACTCATCGAAAAAGAAAAAAGTCCAAAAAGGAGAATTTGGTTATTTTAAGGCGGAAAAAAAGAGAAGGCTTTTGATCACCATTGCCTTATTTGCAGTACCGCTGTTTATCTTTTTTACTGCATGGATCTATCATGGCTCACGTCTTACCATCTGGACGGTGGTAGCCACGGTGGGCTGCCTTCCGGCGTGTAAATCTATGGTAAGCCTGATCATGATCCTGATGCGCAGACCCATGGATGAAAAGCTATATGAGCAGATACGGGCCCATCAGGGAGATCTGGTAATGGCATACGAGTTATATATGACTTTTTATGAAAAGAGCGGGTATCTGGACGCTGTCGCCGTATGCGGAAACGATGTAGTAGGCTACAGCAGCGATCCGAAAGCAGATACCGCTTTTATGGCTGCGGAGGCGCAGAAGATTGTCCGGAAAAACGGCTATAAGGTCCAGATAAAAATATTAAAGGATTTAAGACCGTTTCTGGAAAGACTGGATTCTATGAACGCCCACAAAGCCTCCCTTGAGGAAGGGATCAAATTTACTCCGGATGAACGCTATCCGGATCTGTCCAGAAATGAACTGATCAAACACACCATCCTTGCGCTTTGCTTATAGGAGCGTGCTATGAAAAATTTTATCATCGAAAAAAATGAGGCTGGCCAGCGTTTTGACAAGTATCTGGCTAAGCTTTTAAAGGAAGCGCCGAAAAGCTTTCTGTATAAAATGCTTCGGAAAAAGAACATTACCTTAAACGGGAAAAAGGCGGCGGGAAATGAGCTGCTTAAATGCGGAGATGAGGTAAAGCTTTTTTTAAGCGACGACACTTTTGAAAAATTCAGCGGAAAAGAAAAGGTTTTGGCTGTCCGGCATCCCTTGGATATTCTCTATGAAGATGAAAACGTCCTTCTGGTCAATAAACCGGCAGGGATGCTTTCCCAGCCGTCACAGCAGGGCCAGCCGTCTCTGGTGGAATATATAACCGGTTATTTATTAGACCAGAGAAGCATTACCCAGGAATCCCTGGCTACTTTTCATCCAGGGGTGTGCAACCGTCTGGACCGGAATACAAGCGGGATCGTGGCGGCGGGAAAAAGCCTGGCTGGTCTACAGGAACTTTCCAGGATGTTTCACGACCGTTCCATCCATAAAGATTACCTCTGTCTGGCTGCAGGCGAAATAAAAAACAGAAATTTTATAAAAGGATATTTACATAAGGATACAAAATGTAATAAAGTAATAGTGTATGAAAAACAGGTGCAGGACAGCCTGCCCATAGAGACGTACTATACGCCGTTGGGGAGCAGCGGCAGTGCGACGCTTCTTCTGGTTCGCCTTATTACCGGACGGACACATCAGATCCGGGCACATCTGGCAAGCATCGGCCATCCTGTTATCGGGGACGGAAAGTATGGAGACAGGGAGAAAAATCAGTATTACAGAGAAAAATACCGGTTAGATCACCAGCTCTTACATGCGTATATGCTTACTTTTCCGGCTTTAGAGGGGCCTTTAAAGTGCCTTTCAAAGACAGTACATGTGGCGCCGGTACCTGAGCTTTTTCATAAAATCATCAAGGAGGAACACTTAGAGGAGAGTTATTATGAAAATTTGGAAAGAAATATGGGAGTATGTAAAACTGATAATCTTCGTTATCATCATCGTTCTGGTGGTAAATAACGTAGTGCTGATCAATGCGAAGATTCCCTCAGAATCTATGGAAAATACTATCATGACAGGGGACCGTATTTTTGGTTTCCGTCTTGCTTATGGACTGAATATAAATCTTTTCGGAAATGAGATTTCCCATAAATGGAAAGATCCGGAGCGTTTCGATATCATAATCTTTAAATATCCGGACGATGAAAGCCAGCTCTTTATCAAACGTCTCATCGGCCTCCCAGGCGAGACGGTAGAGATCAGGGATGGAAAAGTGTACATAGACGGCTCTGAAACACCCCTGGACGACAGTTTTGTTCCGGAAACACCTACCGGGGATTACGGTCCTTATGTGGTGCCCGAGGACTGCTATTTCATGCTTGGGGATAACAGAGAACATTCCAGAGATTCCCGCTTCTGGGATAACACGTTCGTGCAGTTCGATCAGATCGTAGGAAAAGCCGTGGTACGCTACTTCCCGTCGATCAAGATGCTGAAATAAAAGGAGCCTGATTCATGGCCACTTGGAACAGCAGGGGACTTCGGGGTTCTACCCTGGAGGAACTGGTAAACAGGACAAATGAACAGTACAGGGAAAAGGGGCTGGCGCTGATCCAAAAGATCCCCACCCCCATCACCCCGGTACGGATGGATAAAGAAAACCGTCACATTACCCTGGCGTATTTTGAACAGCGGAGTACGGTGGATTATATTGGAGCAGTACAGGGGATCCCTGTCTGTTTTGACGCGAAAGAATGCAGCACGGATACCTTTCCTTTGATGAACATCCATCCTCATCAGGTGGAGTTTATGAGGGAATTTGAAAAACAGGGGGGCGTGGCATTCTTTCTTATTTTTTTCAGCAAGGACGACCTGTTTTATTACCTGCCCTTAAGGGAGCTTCTTGTTTTCTGGGACAGGAGAGAGGCAGGAGGAAGAAAGAGTTTTCGCAGGGAAGAGCTGGATGAGGAATTTTACTTAAAAAGAAAAAGCGGTTTTCTGATCCCCTATCTGGAAGGATTAAACCTGGATCTGCAAAAGCGGGATTGACATTTGGAGAAGAGTAGTCTATAATTTTATTAATTTTTTGTAGTAGCATGATAATACGCTACTATACTAAAGTATAACGAGCGAGGAGGGCTTGCAATGGAGCGTATTTTTCATACACCGGAAGGTGTGCGGGATATCTATGACGGAGAGTGCATGCAGAAGCATAAATTACAGGAAAAGCTTTTACAGGTATTTCACCGGTATGGATATGAGGAGATAGAGACGCCGACTTTTGAGTATTTTGAGGTATTCAGCAGAGAGGTGGGGACGATTCCTTCAAAGGACCTGTATAAATTTTTTGACCGGGAGGGAAATACCCTGGTGCTCCGGCCGGATTTTACCCCGTCGGTATCCCGGGCCTGCGCTACCTATTTTTCTCCGGATAAAGAAGTGGTAAATCTTTGCTATACGGGAAATACTTTTATTAATAATTCCAGCTTGCGGGGCAGATTAAAAGAAAATACCCAGATGGGAGTGGAGAGGATCGGCGACGAGAGTCCGGAGGCGGATGCGGAGATCCTTGCCATGACGGTGGAATGTTGTCTGGCGGCCGGACTTAAGGAATTTCAGGTAAGCGTGGGACAGGTGGATTATTTTAAATCCCTGTTAAAAGAAGCGGAAATGGACGAGGAAGCGGAAGAAAGGCTCCGTTCCCTGATCTCCCAGAAAAATTATTTTGGTGTGGACGAGCTTGTCCGGGAACAGAAGCTGAAAAAAGGCCTGGCCCAGGCTTTCCGTGAGCTGCCGCAGCTATTCGGATCCGTGGAGGTTTTAGAGCACGCCAGATCCCTTACCAGAAATGCCTGTGCACTGGATGCGGTATCCCGTCTCCAGGATATCTATGAAATTTTAAAAGTTTATGGATACGAGAAGTATATTACCTTTGATTTTGGTATGCTCAGCAAATACATGTATTATACAGGGATTATTTTTCAGGCATACACCTACGGTACAGGAGAGCCTCTGGTAAAAGGCGGACGGTACAATGAGCTTTTGCAGCATTTTGGGAAACCGGCGGCATCCATTGGGTTTGCCATTGTGGTAGATACGCTGCTTTTGGCACTTTCCAGGCAGAAAATAGAGCCATTTCCCCAGGAGAAAACCCAGGTTATCCTTTATACCCCTTCTGAGAGGGAGGAAGCGATCAGAAAGGCGCAGAAGCTTCGTGCAGAAGGACATTTCGTGGCACTTCGCCCCAGAAAGGAGGAGGGAAGATGAGATATCTGACATTTGCCCTGACGAAAGGAAGGCTGGCCCAGAAAACATTGGATATGCTGGAAAAAATCGGGATTACCTGCCAGGAAATGCGGGATAAGGATTCCAGGAAGCTCATCTTTGTGAACGAGGAGCAGAAACTGAAATTCTTTCTTGCAAAAGGACCAGATGTTCCCACTTATGTAGAATACGGCGCTGCAGACATCGGCGTAGTGGGAAAGGACACGATCTTGGAGGAAGGACGAAAGCTTTACGAGGTTATGGATCTGGGATTCGGCGCATGCAGGATGTGTGTGTGCGGACCGCCCCAGGCAAAGGAACTCCTGCAAAAAAATCAGCTTATCCGCGTGGCTACTAAATATCCCAACATTGCCAAGGACTATTTTTACAATAAAAAGCATCAGACGGTGGAGATCATTAAGCTGAACGGTTCTATTGAACTGGCGCCCATTGTGGGACTTTCAGAAGTGATCGTAGATATCGTGGAGACAGGGAGCACCTTAAGAGAAAACGGGCTTCAGGTTTTGGAGGAGGTCTGCCCTCTCTCTGCACGGATGGTAGTAAACCAGGTGAGCATGAAGATGGAGAACGAACGGATCCGCAGGCTCATCGATGACCTGCGCCAGGTTTTGGATCAGGGAAAGAATGAAAAGGCTTAAAGCTTGAGAAACTAAAATGGATAAACAGGAAGGGTTAGGGAGAATACATGCGTACAGTAACACTGACAAAGGAAAGTACAAAGGATATTCTGGAAAATCTTTTAAAGAGAAGCCCCAATAACTATGGGAAATTTGAGGCTGCCGTTACAGAAATCCTGGAAAACGTAAAGGAAAAAGGGGACGAGGCCCTGTTTGCTTATACAGAAAAATTTGATAAAGCAAAAATTTGTAAAGACACGATCCGCGTCACCGATGAGGAGATACAGGAAGCGTACAGGCTGGCAGAACCCGGGCTGGTGGATGTGATCCGCAAGGCGCTTGTAAATATCAAAAGCTACCATGAAAAGCAGCGGCAGAACAGTTGGTTTACCAGCAAAGAGGACGGAACCATGCTTGGACAAAAGGTGACGCCTCTTTCCAGAGTGGGCGTGTATGTTCCCGGAGGAAAGGCTGTATATCCCTCCTCTGTTCTTATGAATATCCTTCCGGCAAAAGTGGCGGGAGTGGAAAAGATCGTTATGACAACGCCGCCGGGAGCGGATGGAAAAGTAAACCCCTCTACTTTGGTGGCTGCCAATGAAGCAGGAGCAGACGAGATCTATAAGGTGGGAGGTGCACAGGCTGTAGGCGCCCTTGCCTACGGAACGGAAAGTATTCCAAAGGTGGATAAGATCGTGGGACCTGGGAATATCTTCGTAGCCCTTGCAAAGAAGGCTGTTTACGGGCATGTAAGCATTGATTCCATTGCCGGGCCAAGTGAGATTCTTGTCCTTGCCGATGAGAGTGCAAATCCCCGCTATGTGGCTGCGGACCTTCTTTCTCAGGCAGAACACGACGAGATGGCGTCGGCTATTTTGATCACCACAAGTCCCTCTCTTGCAAAAGAGGTGGAGAGAGAAGTGGAAGGTTTCCTTGAGGTATTGTCCCGAAGGGAGATCATAAAAAAATCATTGGATAATTTCGGATACATCCTTCTGGCGGATTCCATGGAAGAGGCCATTGACGCTGCAAATGCTATTGCCTCGGAACATCTGGAGATCGTCACGAAAAATCCTTTTGAAGTGATGCTGCGCATTAAAAACGCAGGAGCGATCTTTATCGGGGAAAACAGCTGCGAACCTTTAGGGGATTACTTTGCCGGGCCAAACCATGTACTTCCCACAAACGGAACCGCAAAATTTTTCTCTCCTCTTTCCGTAGATGATTTTGTGAAAAAATCAAGCGTCGTATATTATTCCAGGGAGGCCCTGGGGAAAATCCATAAGGATATCGAGCAGTTTGCAAAAGCAGAAAAACTCACTGCCCATGCAAACTCCATTGCAGTCCGTTTTGAGGAGGAAGGAGAGAAGTAAAGCTATGACCAGAGAAGCATCTGTAGAAAGAATGACCAAAGAAACGCAGATCAAGCTTAAGCTTACCCTGGATGGAAAAGGCTATTCGGACATTGAGACCGGGGTGGGATTTTTTAATCATATGCTGGATGGATTTACCCGCCATGGCTTTTTTGATCTTTGCGTACGGGTGAGCGGAGATTTGGATGTGGATGACCATCACACAGTAGAGGATACGGGGATTGTCTTAGGAACCGCCATTAAACAGGCGCTGGGGGATAAAAAAGGCATCCGCAGATACGGAAGCTGCATCCTTCCCATGGACGAAGCATTGGTGCTCTGTGCCATTGATCTGTCCGGCAGGCCGTATTTCTCTTTTGAGGCTGCGTTCCCCACAGAGAAGATCGGTACCATGTCTACAGAAATGGTAAAGGAATTTTTCTATGCCGTGTCTTATACCTGCGGCATGAACCTGCATATCAAAGTACTTGCAGGGGGAAACAGCCATCACATTGCGGAGGCGATGTTTAAGAGCTTTGCAAAAGCGCTGGACGAGGCGGTTTCCTATGATGAAAGAATTACAGATGTGCTCTCCACCAAGGGGAGCCTTGCGTAAGGAGGCAGAACAATGGCAGATAAATGGATGATTCCCTGTATTTATTTACAGTATCAAAAAGCCGTAACAGGTTTCGGACAGAGGAACCTGTTTCACAGCGGAGACGTGGAGGAGCTGGCGAAATTTTACAGCGATGCCGGAGCAGACGAGCTTCTTGTCTTTGACTTTTCCTCAGAGGATAAAGAACACGAAGAGGCCATCGCTAAAATAAAAGACATCTGCAATGCCTCGGAGATTCCTGTGATCGCAGCCGGAAATATCCGCCGGACGGAGGATGTAAAAAAACTCATCTATGCAGGCTGCGCCAAGGTAGTGCTGAATTTTTCCAAAGAGGGAAATATCAATCTTTTAGAAGAGGTATCCAAGCGTTTCGGAAAAGAGAAGATGGTAGTCAGCATTTCATCGGCAGAAGAATTCTTGGATCATAAAGAGCTGATCCAGGACTATGCGGGAGCGGTGCTTGCACTGGATGCGGTGCAGGAGGAGATTGCCGGGGATTCTTCTGTTCCTGTGATCCTGCACACGGATATCTGTGACCCCAAGGAACTGATCGAGCTTTTAAAGACCAATGCAGTAGCTGGGTTAAGCGGCTCTTATTTAAGCGCCATGGAAAATAATATTTTTTCATTTAAGAGTATGTGCCGGGAGCAGGGGATAGAGGTAAACACCTTTGAAAGTGAGATTTCCTGGTCAGATTTTAAACTGAACAGTGACGGAATGATCCCTGTGGTCGTACAGGATTATAAGACGGATGAAGTCCTGATGGTGGCTTATATGAATGAGGAGGCGTTTTTGAACACCTTAAAAACAGGAAAGATGACCTATTACAGCCGCAGCCGGAAAGAGCTTTGGGTTAAGGGCCTTACCTCCGGCCATGTACAGTATGTAAAATCTATGATGCTGGACTGCGATAACGACACGATCCTGGCAAAAGTGGCGCAGGTGGGTGCTGCCTGTCATACAGGAAACCGTTCCTGCTTTTTTAAGCCGCTTATGAAAAAAGAATACGACGATACCAATCCTCTCCGGGTGTTCCAGGAAGTTTACGATGTGATCCTGGATCGGAAAGAACACCCAAAAGAAGGCTCCTATACCAATTATCTTTTTGACAAAGGGATTGATAAGATCCTGAAAAAGGTAGGGGAGGAATGTACGGAGATCGTCATTGCCGCGAAAAACCCGGATAAGGAAGAACTAAAGTATGAGATCTCTGATTTCCTCTATCATGTGATGGTCTTAATGGCTGAAAAAGGCGTTACCTGGGAGGAAATCACCCGGGAACTGGCAAGGCGTTAAACTGTTTTTCGTCAGGGAATGCAAACAAAAAAATGGACAAAAAAAGATAAAAAAGGCTTTTCCGGAATCTGGCAAAAAATCATTGACACTCTCTTCTGAAACGTTTATAATCAGTCACGATAGAAGGGAGTAGCTAGCACATTTGCAGGGCGCATTTGTGGATTTTTTACGACAGACCCGGCTGCTTTTTCGCAGCCCGTAAAAGATTGAAACAGCAAGACTTTTATTGTATTTCATGTATTTACGGCTTGTGAAAATACAATAAGGGTCTTTTTTAAGTTGAAAATCACATGGATTTTCTACGACAAGCCTGGAACAGCATAGCTTCTTCCAGAAACACAAAAGGAGGACTCACATATGGAATTTCTTATTGAAGGCATCATGGCGCTGACCTGGAAACAGGTGGTCATGTATGCAGTTGGCATTATCCTTATCTGGCTTGCCATCAGAAAGGAATATGAGCCATCCCTGCTTCTTCCCATGGGCTTTGGAGCCATTTTGGTGAATCTGCCTATGTCTGGCGTACTGGATCAGACACTTCAGGGAGGAATCGAATCCCACGGTATCATCGCCTGGCTTTTTGAGATTGGAATCGACGCTTCAGAAGCGATGCCGATTCTTCTGTTTATCGGAATTGGAGCGATGATCGATTTCGGACCATTGCTTTCTAACCCGATCATGTTCCTGTTTGGCGCAGGAGCCCAGTTCGGAATCTTCGCTGCAATTTTAGTGGCGGCTTTACTTGGATTCCCTCTTCAGGACTGTGCATCTATCGGTATCATCGGTGCTGCTGACGGACCTACATCCATTCTGGTTTCCCAGATCCTGGATTCCAATTATATCGGGCCGATTGCGGTGGCGGCTTACTCCTACATGGCACTGGTTCCCATCATTCAGCCATTTGCCATCCGTCTGGTAACTACGAAGAAAGAACGCCAGATCCATATGGAATACAATCCTAAGGGAGTAAGCAAACGTATGCGTATCGCTTTCCCGATCGTGGTAACAGCCATCGTTGGTTTTGTTGCACCGCAGTCTGTAGCTCTGGTAGGCTTCCTTATGTTCGGAAACCTGATCCGTGAGTGCGGTGTTTTGGGAACCATGTCTGATACAGCGCAGAATCAGCTTGCAAACCTGATCACCCTGTTGCTTGGTATCACCATTTCCTTCAGTATGCAGGCAGAAAACTTTGTAAAGATTGAAACGATCATGATCATGGTACTTGGTCTGTTTGCTTTCGTAATGGACACCGTAGGCGGCGTACTTTTTGCGAAGTTCCTGAACCTTTTCCTGAAGAAAAAAGTAAACCCGATGATCGGTGGAGCAGGTATCTCTGCATTCCCGATGTCCTCTCGTGTAGTCCAGAGAATGGCTATGGAAGAGGATCCTACGAACATCATTCTCATGCATGCGGCAGGCGCCAATGTTTCCGGACAGATCGCATCTGTTGTTGCCGGCGGCATGGTGATCAGCCTGGTTACAAGTATGCTGTAAGGAGGAATGGATTATGAATACGACAACAGTTTTACAAGCATTGGAAATTATGGTAAAAGGAATGGTTGGTATTTTTGTAGCTATTCTGATTATTATGATCTGCGTATTTATCATGGGTAAACTTGGCAAAAAAGACTCGAAAGACGAAAAATCAGAAAACAATTAAAAAATAGTTTGCATTCCCATAAGGACACTTTCTGTTAAGGAAAGTGTCCTTTTATCGAAATAAGACCGCATTTAAAATGCGATACAAATGATACAAATTTTTATTCAGTCAGGAGAAATGAACGCCATGGAGTACAATACGGCCTCATTGCCTTCACAGCCAAAGAGAATATCCTCTTTTTTTTCTGTAGGAGAAAATCGTAAAAAATTTTATATATGGTATACGTTCCTTGCCTTTCTATTGTTTTTAAGTATCTATTTTATCCTGGTTTTTTCCGGAAAATCTTCCATATGGCAGAATGACCCTATTAAACAGCATTACATTGCCCT
>CALIZJ010000135.1 GCA_938028845.1 uncultured Blautia sp. | reverse complement strand
TGTGTCCAAGCATAAGATTGCCCCGGAACCGTAAGGTTTCCGGGGTTTTTCTGTTGGGTGAATTAATGGGATGGATGCGTGGTAACTGTCCGGCTTTTTTCGGTGATCATGAGAAAGTTTTTGGGAGATATCCCATAATACTTTTTAAAACATTTGCTGAAATAGCTGGAGTCATTAAAGCCGCATAAATAAGCTGTATGCTGAATGGAGGGAGACTGTTCCAGCAGCAGTTCCTTAGCTTTTTTCATACGGTATTCCATTATATAGGATGTGAGAGTGGTATCGTTTTCCTGACTGAAAAGAGAGGAAAGATGCTGGGGGCTCACATAAAATTGAGCGGCAATGGTTTTCAGCTGCAGATCAGGATTCTGATAATGCTCCTGTACATATTTCTTTACGTTAACAATCAGCGGCGTATTAGTATTGTCCTTATTGGCTGCGGTCTCAAGGGCAGCTTTGTGGTAAATACGGATAAGAAAATCTTTCATCTGGGCCGGATTCTGGCAGTCCTGATAATGGTTAAAGGCTTTTGGAAGGTCTGGAAAATCATTCATCCGCAGGTTATTTTCAAACAAAAATTCCTGTAGGATATTTAAAAATGAAAAAGCAATCCCCATCAGCTGACGGATATGGAAGGAACTTTGATCCAGCCGGGTGAAAAAGGAATCAAAAAAAGTGTCCAGGCCCTTTGTATCAGATTGTCGGAGAAGAAAAAGCAGCTGTTCATGTACAGTTGAGGTAATGATAAACTCTTTATTATAGGCGTCCGCGTCATATACCGGTGCGGAACCGTATTCCTCACTGTATCCGCTGTGAAAGAAAGAAAGCGCTTCCTCATAGGAAATGCGGATTCCGCCTGCTCCTTCATGAAAATTTCCGCAATAAGCTTCAAAAGAGAGCTTTGCAGTATCTTTCAGAATTGAAATAAATTTCTCGCAGGTTTTATGGAGCACAGACATATCCGGTACGGAAGTTTCCAGTATCAGATACTGCTGTGTGCGGGAAAAATCAATATATACAGCGGCATCAAAGGAAGACGCGAAGATCTCCAGGCAGATATTTTCTGTTATGGAATACAGAAGAGAATTGTCTGTTTCCAGATCCCAGATGCCGGGGTCGGCCTGTACAAGCCGGAATAATAATACGGCATGAGGACGGTCCGGGGTCAGCTGGAGCTCATTCTTCATTAAAGTGAGTTCTTCGTCGGAATTTTTCCCCAGAATAATCTTATAAAAAATGTTAAGGGTTTTCTGCTGGTCATATAAGGCACGGGCAGAAAAATAGCCTTTCGTATAAACTTCTTTTGATAATTCGGAATCAATTTCCTCTTTTATTTTATCAAGAGAATTAAGAAGCTGCTTTGTATCCAGCGGTTTCAGGAGATATTCCTTGCAGCCGAGAGAAATTGCCTGTTTTGCATAATCAAATTCTTCGTAGCCGGTGAGAAGGATGAATTTGGTCTTGCATGCGGAATAAACCTGGCGAATCATCTCCAGGCCGTTCATAAGGGGCATGGAAATGTCTACGATAGCAATGTCCGGATTTATTTCCCGGATCAGTTCTGCGCCGGCAAGTCCGTTGTTTGCTTCGCCAATGATCTGAAAGTCTTTTTGTGTGTTCAAAATTTTACATACAGATTTTCTAAAAAATAATTCATCTTCAATGATCACGATAGTCTTCATGCTTGTTTTCCCCCCTTTTAGGTATAATGATCACTATTTTTGTCCCTGCACCGGGAGCGCTTTCAATGTTAAAAGAACAGTCGTTGCCGTACAGCAGGGCAATCCTGTGCCGGATACTGGGAAGACCGAAGGAATTTCCGTTTTCCCTGCCGGCCATTATGGAATCCTGCACCTGCTTCAGCCTTTCAGGGACGATGCCTTTTCCGTTATCGGAAATAGAGATGCAGATGCGGCCAGGGGCTGGCGCGTAGACGGTGATCTCTATTCTGCACTTGCTGGTGCACAGGGCATGTACAAAAATATTTTCTACAATAGGCTGGATCGTAAGCTTAGGTATCATAGTTTCACCCTCTTCTTCCGAAATGGCTTCGGTTATCTTGTAGTCGATAAACTCCATATACCTTAAATTTTGAATATAGAGATATTGCTTTGTAATAAGGAGTTCCTGCTTTAAGGGTATGATAAATTTTCCGTTGGACAGACAATTTCTGTAAAAGGAGGACATGGCGGAAACCGCGCTGGCAGCAGTTTCGTTCATACCCAGACCGATCAGGGAGTTGATGGTGTTTAAGGTGTTATATAAAAAATGCGGATTGATCTGGGACTGGAGAAGCTGGATCTCCATTTTCCGCTTTGTATTCTGTTCCTCATAAATATTTG
>CALIZJ010000134.1 GCA_938028845.1 uncultured Blautia sp. | reverse complement strand
CCCTATTACACCTAGGTAAATGGACAATATTTTATATTGTATGGGGTTCTCATGTGCGCCCTATATCTTTCATATTTTTCTTATTGTTTTTCCCAATGTAAAATAGTAAGATATAGGGAAATATACAACTGGAAGGGGAGTGTTAATTTGTACGAAGATTTGGAAAAACAAATAAAATTTATCCAGGAGGCGGAGAAACTAAAATGTGTGCTGCGCGAGGCATGGACCTCCACAGGAAAAAGAGAAAGTACGGCAGAACATTCCTGGCGGCTTGCTTTACTGGCAGGAATCCTCGCCCCTTCCTTTTCTGTGGATCTGTCAAAAACCTTGCTGATGTGCCTGATCCACGACCTCGGCGAATTATTCATGGGGGATATCTCTGCCAATACCTCTCCCAACGAAGAAGAAAAACATGCGGCAGAGGAAAGAGACGTAAAAAAAGTCCTCTCCCTTTTGCCGGAAGAACAGCAAAAAGAACTGTTCCGTCTTTGGCAAGAATATAACGAAAACACCACCCCGGAAGCAAAACTGGTAAAAGCTTTAGACAAAGCCGAAACCATCCTGCAGCATAACCAGGGGAAAAATCCGCCGGATTTTGATTACGACTTTAATTTAAATTATGGAAAAGCTTACTTTATGAAGCATCCCCTTCTCACGAAACTGCGCGCCTTTCTGGATACAGAGACACACTCCCGGATGGAGGAATAATCCCCCTATACCGCTGTCTTGTGTGCGGTGCAATGGCAGGGCGGTTTAAAAGTTTGTGAAAAACGTTTAGGGAATATCCAAGACCGTTTCAAGTTTACTATACACCAAAATAAAGGGAGCTGTTTCAAAACGGCATCTGAAATATACCGTTTAACAGTTCCCCTAAAATACTTTTGTACGAATCGCTAATAAAAAAAACGGAAGAGGCGTTTTTTAATCCTCCTGGATGGCTTCCTGCATGGCGATCAAATTTTCAATTTTTGTATCTTTAGGTATCTCACATCCCGGCGCTATAAAATTACGGTTCCTGTCTTTTATTTTTTTGCATCTTCGCACTTCTTCCTTCACAAGATCCTGAGTGCCTTCCAGCATAACAGTAACAGGATTCATATTGCCGCATATACAAATATTCTCCGGTAAAATTTTGCTTGCCTGCTCTATATCCACCATATAGTCACAGTCTACCATATCTGCTCCTGTCTTTGCAATCAGATCGAGTACCGGGGTAATATTCCCACAAATGTGTAATTTTACCTTTGCTCCCATTTTATGGATATCTTCTATCATCCTTTTTTGGTATGGCAGTACAAATTCTTCGTAAAGCCGATGTCCGATCAAAGATGCCGCCGCATCTCCCATTCCTATCATATCTGCTCCGGCCTTCACCTGCTCTTTTGCAAACATAAGTCCCTGTTCCATACAAATACCCAATAGCTGTTCCATTGCCTCAGGTTCTTCCAAAAGATTGATAAACGCTTCCTGCATCCCCATTAAATTGCAGCTTTCCGCCAGCGCGCCCTCTATCCATCCTACTACAGGAACATCCCGTCCCCCTCTTTGTTTCATTAGACGAACCGCCTCCAGACGGTCATTCATTCTCCGGCTCGATGCAGGATCTGCCGGTTTCAAACTGTCTATATCTGCCAATGTCTGTATTCTGTGTACTGGAGAATACGGCACTCCCTCTTCTGGAATGATAACCTTAGCCCCCAATCCCTCTGCCTCACGCATAGGGTCTGAAATTGCACATACCATATCAAATCCATATTTTTCATAACACAAAAATGCCGCATCCGAAAGCAAACGATAATCGCTTACATATTCCCCAAATGTAACTCCCAATAATCTTGCTCCCAGCATCATAACCAGACTAAAATTAGGAAGCCTGTCCACTTGTTTTCCTTCCATTCGATTTTTCACCCGCTCAAAACTGTTCACCCCTATTGCCTCCCATCCATTTTATTTAATTAACGCAAAGCATATTATTTCATTTCCGCCAGATTCTTTTTTAACTCCAGCATCTTGTCACGCAGCTCTGCCGCCTGCTCGAAATTCAAATCTGCCGCAGCCGCGCGCATTTGTTTTTCCACATCCTGGATCAGCTTTGTAAGTTCCTTTTTGTTCATGGACTCGGGATCTTTTTTCAGCTTCTCTTCTGTCTTTGCCACTGCCTTTGAAACAGCGATCAGATCCCGGACAGCTTTCTTAATGGTAGTAGGCGTAATACCATGTTCCTTGTTATAAGCCTCCTGGATCGCTCGTCTTCGCTCGGTCTCCTGGATGGCTTTTCTCATGGAATCTGTCATCGTATCCGCATACATGATCACATGGCCCTCACTGTTTCGCGCAGCACGTCCTATGGTCTGTATCAGGGAAATCTCCGAACGCAGAAAGCCCTCTTTATCCGCATCCAGAATGGCAACCAGCGTAATTTCCGGAATATCCAATCCTTCCCTTAAAAGATTAATACCTACCAGAACGTCAAACACATCCAGACGCATATCCCGGATGATCTGTGCCCGCTCTAAAGTGTCAATATCGGAGTGGAGATACCGCACGCGGATTCCCACATCCCGCATATACTCTGTGAGATCCTCCGCCATCCGCTTGGTCAGGGTGGTGATCAATACCTTGTTATGCTTTTCCACCTCTTTGTTTACTTCGCCGATCAGATCATCGATCTGCCCTTCCACTGGACGTACTTCCACACTTGGATCTAAAAGTCCCGTAGGACGAATGATCTGCTCCGCCCGCAAAAGCTCATGTTCCGCCTCATACACTCCCGGAGTGGCAGAAACAAACAGAACCTGATCCAGCTTGGATTCAAATTCTTCAAAGCTTAAAGGGCGGTTATCCTTGGCAGAGGGAAGACGGAATCCATAATCCACCAGTGTCTGTTTTCTGCTCTGATCTCCTGCATACATGCCTCCTACCTGGGAAACTGTCTTATGGGACTCATCAATGATCAAAAGGAAATCATCCCCAAAATAATCCATCAGCGTATAGGGCGGCTGTCCAGGCGCTAATCCGGCAAGATGCCGGGAATAATTTTCGATTCCGGAACAAAATCCTGTTTCTTTCATCATTTCAATGTCAAAATTTGTTCTCTCTGAAATTCGCTGCGCCTCTAAAAGCTTATCTTCGCTCTTAAAATATTCTACCTGTTCCTTCAGCTCCTGCTCTATATCTTTGGTGGCACGCAGGATCTGTTCCATGGGAACAACGTAATGGGAAGCCGGGAAAATACCCACATGATTATTTTCGCACTTTACCTCCCCCGTTAATACATCAATATCTGTAATCCGGTCAATCTCATCTCCAAAAAACTCCACGCGAACCGCCCGGTCTGTGTAGTTCGCCGGATAAATTTCCAGGACATCGCCCCTTACCCGGAAAGTACCCCGGTGAAAATCCATTTCATTTCTTGTATACTGGATATCAATAAGCTTGCGTATCACTTCATCCCTGTCCCGAATCATGCCGGGACGCAGGGAAATCATCATGTCCTGGAAATCCTTGGGCGAACCTAAACCGTAAATACAGGATACAGACGCCACAATGATCACATCCCGCCGCTCCGAAAGGGCTGCAGTCGCAGATAAACGCAGCTTATCTATCTCGTCATTGGTGGACGCATCCTTGGCAATGTAGGTGTCTGTGGAGGGCACGTAGGCCTCTGGCTGATAATAATCGTAGTAGGAGACGAAATACTCTACGGCATTATTAGGGAAAAATTCCTTGAACTCGCCGTAGAGCTGCGCTGCCAGCGTTTTGTTATGCGCCAGCACTAATGTAGGCTTATTCATCGCCTGGATGACATTCGCCATGGTAAAAGTCTTGCCGGAACCGGTAACTCCAAGCAAGGTCTCAAATTGATTTCCCTCTTTAAATCCTTTGACCAGAGCTTCAATAGCCTGGGGCTGGTCGCCGGTTGGTTTGTATTCGGATACTAATTCAAAATGGTCCATGATAAACTCTCTCCTTTGTAGCTTTTGATATGTTCAATATCAACCACCACTAAACAATTCAATCGTAATGAAAATCTCAAAATAATAGTCTTATAGGACTCCATTACGAATCCAAAAAGGCAAAAGTCACAAAACACTTTTTTGAGGACTAAATAACACAAGATAGCATTAACTGGCATGACAGTCAGTTTTGTATATACCTGTCTCTGCCCTTTTCGGACATTATAGCAAAGATAATGATAAAAGTATATAGGTCGAAAAGCAAAAAAGTACAAATGTTCGAGTATACATCTGTACTTTTTATGGTTTCTTCCTTATATTGGTTGTCATGCTGCCATTAAATATTCCTCGGCTGCCTCGTCTATTGCCTTCAGATCGGAGCAATCATAGTATTTCTCTTCTCGGCTTTCCGGAAGAACTTCTTCCATAAATGGTTCAATAGCATATAAGCAATCTTCAATGATTTCAGCAGTATCCCCATAGACGTCTGCTGATATAATCTCTTTTGAATGCCCTAACATATGCGATATTCCTTTGATATTAAAGTCATGTTTCAAAAGAATGGTCGTATATGTATTTCTCAACTGATGGAAATAAATATCTGGAAGTCCTAAAGAAGCAAGCAGTTCTTTATAATATTTCTGATGATAACTTCTACTTCTTGGATTTCCATAAGTGGAACAGCAGATGTAACCCCAGTCACACGAAACTCTTTACTCCTTCGCCTGCGATTCTTCTCATAAATCCGGTGCTGTTCCAGAATTGCCTCAAAAACATAGTCCGGAATAGGGATCTCCCTTATACTGGACGGAGTTTTCAGCTTAATCTCCTATTTTGTAAGCATTATAGGCGGTACATCTTCCGCTTTGGAATTTGTTTTTTCCCCAACTGTCGCTGTATTTTCAATGTGCGGTTGATATAGTCTACATCACTGTATTTCAGTCCGTTGATTTCTCCACGCCGCAGCCCCATCAGCACTGCAAATAAAATCTGCATGTGGATCGGTGTCTCTTTACTTGCCTCTACCAACTGGAATACCTGCGGGAGCGTCAGTGTCTTGCTTACATCAATCTTTAACTCACGATATGCTTGTTCCGTGGCATAAGATAATAGATCAATGGCCGACTCAAACAGATGAACTGCTTGGCATTTTTCCTCTGCCGGAATACAGAAGGAATAGTTTTTGGCACTTCCGAATACCTCTCCGCGAAAATCTGAACCTATTCCACACAGAGCCGCATAAGTCTGATAGCGGTAAGGCTTTGGCAGGATCAGCTTTTTCTCTGTTTCTTTTTCGGTTGACATGGAAACAGGCGGCTGAATCGCCGCCTGTTCCGTTATCATCTGTACCGCCTGTATAAAGTCATATCCTCTCACTGTAATCAGATAATCCCGTGCACTCCTGTCTCCGATCCCCCGGCTCCACCACATTCATTTCCCGTTGGAAATCTTTAAACTGTCGTGGGATCTGGTGGTATAAACATTTCCCGAGAGATGCACCAACTCATAAGGTTCATAGCTTTTCAGATAGGTCAGCAGGTCAATCTGCTTGACTTTTGAAACACTTCCGGCGCAACATAAAGCATAAATTTCATAATCTCATGGATTATATTCTTCGGTAGGGAATCACCAAATCTTTATCGTCTCTCACTTCAACGACTTTGGTGGAGAATCACCACACGTTATCGTCTCCCATTTCATAATCTCATGGATTATATTCTTAGGCAGGGAATCGCCTTTCTTTGATTATAATTATACACGCTTTCAAGTTGATGTCAAGATACCCTCGCTGCCTTTACTCATGCCTTCCTGCATGTACATAATAGTATATGCAACATTTAAGCAAATTACAAGCTCTTTTTATAATCAAAAAAGTCACAAAATCATTTTTCTGGATCAATCGTTTCCTCAATTCGCTCACTTCCTACCTGAGCCAGCCATTGTTTTAAAGGCTCTGCTTTGGTCGATGGAATAGGTTGTATGATACGGAATATCCCCTGTAAATTTGCTGCATTCGTACAATACCGCTTCCCGTCAGAAGCAGTCATGGCAGTTAGGGTACAAATTGTACCCCACCTTGAATTAAGCTCTGGATCGCGGGAACGCATTTTTTAATGTACTGCTTGGGATCGGCGCTATCCGTCAAGGCCGCTACGATATCTGTCACAGAAAAATACCATTCTTCCTCTTCTTCATTCCACGCAGTTCGGATAGTTTTATTCTCAAATGATTGGATGGCGTTATCTTTCATTTACAACGCCTTTGCTCGTCTTGGTTTCATTATAACAATAACCATATGACAAATCTATCTGATTATCAAAATAATATGTCACAAAAGAACACCTTTTTATTTTACGCTCTGGCTGTTATGGTTGCTGAATCGACCCGTGGAAAAAGAAATTATGATCAGCATAGTTATGAATTGTATCCAATAGTACAGTTGTCGCAAAATCTACGGCAACTGCTGCTAAACTGGGGAGATGTGATTTATTCATCCTCGAAAATCGTCTCGTTCATTTCTGGAAAATCAAGAAGGTCGGCGACGGTCATGTTCAGCCCTACTGCAAGGCGGTGCAGAGTTCTGAGAGTGATATTCTTTGTCTTTCCCGTCATGATGTCTTGTATGGTCGTATGGCTTACGCCGGATAAAGTACAAAGTTTATTGACCGTTATATTTTCTTTTTCGCATATGGTGAGCAGTCTCTTTGCGATTGCATCTGCGTAGGTCATACCATCCCGCCTTCCTCTCTCAATTTCTATTGAGATTATATGCAGTTCTGGTTTATAATATTGTCGGTAAACCGACAACTATAAAATTGGAAAGTGAGGGGAGCATATGACGTTGCCAGAATTCTTGAGGCGCATAAAGGAAGCTGACACAGAAGAATCTATAAAGCTGTTTAAGCAGTACCCGGATCTGGCTCAGCAATGTGCGGAACAAATCCAAAAAGAGCTGGACGCGCTGTGAAGTATGATGGGGCAGATTACCAGAGGCTGGTTGATCGGGGAGAAGAAGATATCCTGCACGTAGTATTTAATATTCTTACGCCCTTTTTGAATAATTGTGTGTCCTTCTGCTTCCAATTTCTCTTTTTGAGCCTCTATGCCACCGGGGTACTTGGCGTTCAGCTCGCCATTTGCTTTTAAAGTTCGCCAGTATGGAGTTTCATCTTCAGCGCGCTGGAAGCTTGCCCATGCCACGATAGATACAAATATTCCGGCTGTAATAGGCTCTGTAAAATCAGCCCCATTCTGTATAGCAAAATACTCACGGATTTTCCCGACAGTAATAACCTTCCCATAAGTAATTTGTTTCATTACTTTGTCATAGTCGATTGGCGGGGCAAAATACATTCTGCTTCCACCATATTTCTCAATGCTTTTCTGGTCAGTAATAATCTGAAATTTTGGCATGTCTTTACTATCATGCAGCATAGCATTAAAATCTTTTTTATCTTCGTTCGCCATGTTTTAACACCTCCTACCGCAATTATAAAGAAGTCAAACATTTCATGCAATGAGACGATTTTAAAAATCTTTCAAACAGCCGGTCTACGCTTGTTTTTCCATGACATCATAGCATAAGAAATCGTTGTCTCCTGTGGCTATGATGTTAAATTTAATGTCTTTGCAGCCTCTTCTGAAATACAACTTTTTGGCGGGCAGCGAAGCGTCCAGTATAACTTTTGAATGATGCTGCTCATTTTGGTATAAACTCACAAAATTATAATTTTTTTGACGAGGGTTTGAGTAAGGATAATTTATTGCAATCGGGCAAAAAAAGAAGTGAGCAGTCCGGCCTACAAAATCGAACTGCTCACCCTATAAAAACTACTCAAACCACTAATTTTTTTAGTGCGGATTTAAGTATGGACATTCTGTGTTGTGACGTCGTTTATGGATATCACTAACGCCACTTTCTAAAGTATATCATATTATGACATATTTGCGCTAATTTTCATTGTGGGTGATACGGACAACAAGTTTTGCACCATTTTATAATTGTGATTAGCTCGCCCAATCATTACCTTCTGCGCGGCGGCTACCTCGGCAATAATTCGCTACGCAATGCGGGATCACACGGCTACTATTGGTCATCTACTTCTGATGGCGCTAATCTCGCATACCTCTTGGGCTTCGGCTCGGACTATGCCAATACAAGCTATATTAGTCGCTACGACGGCCTATCTGTCCGTTGCGTGGCTGCTGGACTTATTACTAAGGCAGAGCGCAAGCCCTGCCTTAGCTTCTCTATCATTCGGTGGCAGCGACACAACGAACGGACAAACCAACAAACTTATTAATCATATGGTTAACGGCATAAACATATGAAGCATCAAAAGTGAAGAGGCTGCCATATCCATTGGCCACATTTCTAGACCAATAGCGACCTTCTTCGCCTGCTCCCGCTAGACTGCCGCCTGGAGAGACAGAGCCACCTCGAACAAAGAACAGAGGCGCCGCAGCAATACTATAGTTACCACTAATAGGATGGTCAGACAGTCCATATTGACTCACTAGACTATAGAAATTATCATAAGTGTATCTACCAGAAGGAAGGACAAAGCCCTTCGGGCAAATAGAGCTTGAAGCCGGCTCTGTCCAAGAAGTTCCAGTGCCCGCCGTAGCCGCTAGGAAGGAATAGTAGTTGCCCGCCAAGTAGTGAGCATCATAAGTGCCATCCTCAACTACTATTCCGTCCGTACGGTATTCCGTCATCGGAGACCAAGCATAAAGATCGTTACTAGATACATTCTGCCAATAGGAAGCACAGGACGAGTTGTAAAGATTTGTTGAAGTATAGCAGCCATCTCCACTTGAAAGATTCTTCCAGACAGCTTCACCTGGATCCCAGGATTGAACATTATCATCGCTCTGAGAGCCTTGATCAGCGACAGTATAAGTGGTAGCGCCGGGATCCCAATCAGATTCTATGTCGGTGAGGTCAGCATCAAGAGCTTGACCAGACACGAGATCTAGATCTAGGTTTTGCGTCATCCAGCAATTTCCATCAGCAAGCTTAGCCACCCAGTAAAGTTTGCCATCGCGCCAGTCAATTAATTGTTTAGTATCGCCCACGGACGCAGAATTACAAATCTCTGGAGTCATGTGTTGCATAATCCGTATGTCGCTGAAGCTAGATGGATGGTCATTGATGTCTGGTTCTCCGATGATTTCTGGCAGTGCTACCGTAAACTCGCCCCATTTCCACTCACCCATTTCACACTGGCTTGATCCGGCTGGATACGTTCCATCCGCACAAAACACATCGTTTTCACTCCCTTTGGGCGTAATATACAGTGTCACGCCAGTAGCTCCCTGGCTGGGGGTAGTGGTACACTGGACAGTCATATAGCCAGATTCATTACTAGAAATTATTACGTCGCCACATTCTGCATAGCCTGTCGGGCTTGTGGTTCTGTAATAAACACGAGGGGTGCCGTAAGGTTGCGCCATTAGGTTAGTAGTTACAAGAATAGTGTTGGCCTTGCTACCCTGAAGCTCACTGACTTCTTGTCCATCCACCTTAATCGACGTCAATGTTGCTTCCGCCGTAATACCTCCATCCACTACCGCAGAGTAGGTCATACGGTTAGAATAGGATCCAGGTTGGATGGAGGTATCAACATTCGCCGCGTAGTACACGGGGATACTTGCCGAGATTACACTGCCGCTGGTGGTGCCGGTGGTCTCGCCATCAATGTTAGCAAGCAAAGCTGGGTCACTGGCGGTAGTAGGAACAGCAGAATAGGTTTGGTCGTCAGTAGAATAGCCCCAGGTATTAGCTGGGAAGCTACTAGCGTCAGTACCATCAGGCACAGCGGCAATCACGGGAGAGCTTTGCGCAGTATTGCCATTTAGGTGGAGGGAGTTACTTGATCCCGCCATAGATAAGTATAGCTTAGCGCCACCCGCTACGTTAGTCTCTACATTAACATCTATACGCTGTTTAGCGGCGTTCTCGTTTTTACTTGGAGAAACAGAAAAGTTAACATCGGGTGCAGTTAGAGTCACGTAGTATTGGCCATCAACTTCAGTAGTGATTTGGCTGCCCAGGTTGGCGGCATAGGTATTAGACGCTGTGTCGGCGCTAGTAAACAGTACAGACACTAGAGCCAAGATACCAAGTGTGGCTGCCGTAGGGATAAGTATTAGGAATTTACGTGATAATAATATCTTACTTTTATGTATTGCAGTCTTAAGTGTAGCTGCAATTTTATGTTTGTCTTGCCTAGACACCGTTCCTCCTTTGTTTTATTACGGTGCCTAAACCAAAAAACGACACCGCACGGGTGTCAATTCCAATCAAAAGCCCTATTACAGACTACCGACTGACCGTAGCGGTGCCGTTTATTAGCAATCTGTAATATTGCTTTTATAAATTGGAATTGACTCTTCAATTATAACACGCTTATTATTTCTGCAAGTAAAAATGCAATAGTTAATTATAGCTTTGTGCGCAGCGGCTATGTCTACACCGCGCATCAACGTCTTTATGATGCGGGTAATTACGGCAACTACTGGTCTAGCCAAGCAGGTGATTCATCAAGATATGCCTACTATCTAGAATTCTTCTCAACCATCAATGCATTCGTCGACTTGGCCAACAATCGTCATAATGGCTATTCGGTGCGTTGCGTGGCTGGCTGGGAGTAGTGCCGGGTGCCGGTTGCTCTGCTTGCCGCCTGAACGCCTCCTACTACCTTCTGCGCGGCGGCTTCCTCAGCTACAGTTCGCTGAGCGATGCGGGGTCACGTGGCTACTACTGGTCATCTACTCCTAATGGTTTTAGCTACGCTTACGGCTTGTACTTCGGCTCGGGCTACGTCGATACGTACCTCAACTACCGCTACCTCGGCTACTCTGTCCGTTGCGTGGCTGCTGGGTAGTTGTTAGTGGCTTTGGCGATAACAATAAAGAAGCATACCGTCATACTGACGCACTTACGGGTGCGTCCTTTCTTTTTCAGGAAGTTGGAGAAAATGTCCAACAAATCCAGACTCAAAACCTTCCATTCTGTCTTATATCTAGTAGAGAGAAAAACATCCCCAACCCATTATTCGAGCATTAAAATAAAATATTTCAAGTTTATTCCATCCCACTCGCCTGCAAAATGCCAGATTTTCCACCCCTGTTATTTTTTGCATTTAAGCGTCCGGTCGCCCCAAATATAGCTCAAAAAAGCCCTTGCCATATCTGTAAAATGTGCTTTAATCAGGGCAGGTTGACTAAAGAAAAGGAATGTATACGTATGACACAAAATAGCAATAGCAGCATAAGCAGCGTAGCTGCCAGGTTTATAAATGCACCCATCGGCAGAAAGAAAAGAGCGGTAAGCAGCAAGAAGCCCGAGACCTACCGCCTGACGTATCGGGAAGAGAACAAAGCCAAGAAGCGTCCGCAAACTGCGCCGACCGTAAGTTTTTTGGGAAACGGCTCTCTCCCTGTTTCCAGGGAGTCCACCCCTAACCAGCACGCCGGGACGGCTTTAAGGGGCGGTCTTTTCCGGATGCCTTGATAAAAGAAAGGAGCACTATAAATATGAGGAGAACTATGACAGAACAGCAACTAGAACAAATTGCCGCACTGCGGCGGGAGAACTATCCTTACAGCTTTATTGGCCGGGAGTTAGGACTATCCCCCAATACCGTAAAATCCATCTGCCAGCGCAAAGGGTTTACGGCCAGTGGGGCGCGGAAGACTAAGGCGGAAAAGCAGAACGCCCCGCTCTGCCGCTATTGCCATAAACCATTGCCGGAAATAAAGCGGCGGGGAGCGCTGTTCTGCTCAGACTATTGCCGCACCAAATGGTACCGGGAAAACCGGAAGGTTACGGAAATCAGGACTTGACTTCTCTGGGCAAGAGAGTGATGAATGGTAGCAGGAGGTAAAGATTATGCGTATTGAAGAAATACCGGCTAGTCCGAAGAAGCCTAAGGTCACCCGCGTGGCAGCCTATGCCCGGGTTTCTTCCGATAAGGATGCCGCCTTCCACTCACTGGAAGCCCAGACGGAATACTACCAGAATTATATTGCGGCGCACCCGGACTGGGAGCTGGTTGCCATCTACTCAGATAACGGGACTTCCGGCACGACCATCCACCGCCCGGAGTTCCAACGCATGCTGCAGGACTGCCGGGAGGGTAAGATTGATCTTATCGTCACCAAATCGGTGACCCGTTTTGCCCGGAATACAGTCATCCTACTGGAGACGATCCGGGAGCTCAAGAAGCTGGGGGTTGACTGCTACTTCGAGAAAGAAGACATGCACAGTATCAGCCCGGACGGAGAACTGCTTCTGACACTTCTCGCAATGTACGCCGAGGAGGAAGCCCGGTCAGCCAGTGAGAACCAGAAGTGGCGCATCCAGAAATTATACGATCAGGGTAAACCCGCCGGAGGCCACACTTTTGGCTATCGTTTGATGGGTGAGAGGTTTGAGGTCGTGCCGGAAGAAGCGGAGATTGTCAAAGAGATTTTTCGGCTCTACCTTTCCGGCATGGGTTACAGCAAAATCGCCAGAACATTAATTGAGCAGCACATCCCAGCCTACTTTGGTGGCACCTGGTCTGTCGCATCTGTCAGAAACATTTTGCTTAACGAAAAATATGCCGGTGACCTGCTGCTGCAAAAAACCTTCAGTGAGGATTTCCGTACCAAGAAGAAGCGAAAAAACACGGGAGAACTCCGCAAAGTCTATGTCAAAAACAGCCATGAAGCAATTATCGACAGGCAGACGTTCGAGGCTGTCCAGCAAGAAATCACCCGCCGCAGCGCTCGTCAAAGAGAGATTATGGCGCACAGAAATCCCAACCACGACAATAGTCAAAAGCTATTCTCTGGCCTGATTGTGTGCGGCTGCTGCGGCGCTGTTTATGTCAGAAAATACACCAACATCAAGAATAGTGACCGGCCGATCTGGATCTGCGGCCAATATACCAGAT
>CALIZJ010000133.1 GCA_938028845.1 uncultured Blautia sp. | reverse complement strand
AGAAACAGCAGTAATAAAGAGCGCAGAAGGAAGAAAAAATCAAGTGGTTTTAAATTTTGTTCCATTACAGTTCAGCGATGGCTTTGACTGTAAGCTGATAGGAAGATCTCCTGGAGCCCCAGACTATGCAATGAAAAATCAGAGAAGCAATCAGATTGTATTTAAAAATGTGAAACCGGGTATCTATGCTGCAAAGGGCAGGGCGTACCGGATCGTCAATGGGAAAAAGAATTATGGAAACAAGTCAAATATTGTAAAAGTTGTGGTGGAATAAACACTTATAGTACATAGCTGGATGATTTTCAGAAAATGGAAATCATCCGGTTATTTTTATGCCCGGATTTCGGGAAACGCCATAGGAATACATCTTTTCACAAAATACGATAACTGCTATAATGAGATGGGATTTTTGCAGAATTAATCATTTATCCCCCAAAGGCTTTGTATGTCCAAATAAATTATTTATAGGAAGGATGATAATATGAGTTTAGCTTTTCGCCTTGGTACGGCTGCCTATTCATTTGGCATGATGGCTCTGGCTTTGTTTGTGGTGACAACCGGTATTCTGGGACGAAAAATAAAGTGGGGTTCTCTGGCTGTTTTCTGTGTCTGCGCAGAGGCTTTTCAGGGGATTACCATTGCCATTTCGATTCTTATGAGTTTCAGAGGCATCAGCGAGGAGATTGCCGCCTCTCCGCTGCTTGACATTGCCTGCTATACGCCTACGGCGCTGGTCCTGGGTCTGCTGCTGACCAGGGCACTGCACATACCGCTGATACAAACTGTTACGGCAGCGGTGCTTGGCACTTTCATTGCCAACACAGCCAATTCGCTGATGCAGCAGGTTGTAGAGGAGTATGCGCCCTTATTTGACCGACAGCACTTTCTCGTATTTGTACGGCTGTACATTCCATATACGCTTACCCTTGTTATTGCCTGTCTTGTCTCGTTTATTCTGCATAGATCGGAGTTTTACCGATACTTTTCAGCTTTGTTCCGCAGTAAGATGCGCACACTGCTGACCTTTCTGGTCTGTTACGGGCTGATGTGTACCATGCCGCTGCTGCAGGTTGTCGCACCAGATACCACTCCGGATGCAGGATATACCACGTTTTTCTCCGCTTTGATCGTGGTCGGCCTGTTTTTGATCCAGTTTGCTGCCATGTACGCTTCCGGACAGGATAAGATCAGGGCACAGGAAGAAACTATTTTGCAGCAGCAGGCTCACATGGCATTGCTGGAAGAACTTCAGCAGGAAATCCGTGCCTTTCGCCATGACTTTACCAATTTGTTTTCCGGACTGACTTTACAGGCACAGGAAGGGGATCTGGCTGGTATCCAGGATTTTATGAGACGTACCAGCAGCTATTTTGACGAAAAACTGGGCAGTGAGATTGCTCAGATGGACGGGCTGAATAATATTGGGCTGTATCCTCTGCGCAGTCTTTTGACTACAAAACTTGCCAAGATGCGGCAGATGCACATGCAGGGTGTATTGGAGGTGCTGAATCCGGTGCGCCCACAGCAAGGGATGGATACAGACGATTTACTGCGCGTGCTTGGAATCCTGCTGGATAATGCCATAGAGGCTGCTCCCGTCCAAGACGGCAAGGTCCAGGTGGTGCTTTTACAGGAGGAAAAAGAGCTGTATCTGGCTGTGGCAAACAACTACGACAAGACACCGGATCTGGCTGCGCTTACCCGGAAAGGATATACAACAAAAGGTGACGGCCATGGCACCGGCCTTTCCAGTTACCGGAGAATTATTGCACGCTGCCGTGGCTGTGCGTCACGAACTTATTTAAAGGACGGAATGTTTGTGCAGGAACTGCACATTCCCGCGGTCTGAAAAGAAAAGGAGGGTTCTCTTATGATACCTGTGTATATCTGTGATGATGAGCCGCCAGTTCGGAAAAACCTGGAACAGATCATTGCCGGGCAGATTATGATTCTGGATTGTGATATGGGGCCCCTGCGCAGTCTGGATGATCCGAACGAGCTTTTAAAAGTGCAAAAAGAAGATTCTGTTCCGGCAATCTATTTTTTGGATATTGACTTTCCCGGAAAAATGAGCGGCCTGGAACTGGCCCAGAAACTGCGCAAGTATGACCCGCGCGGGTTTATTGTTTTTATTACGGCCCACAGTGACCTGGCCTTTGAAACTTTCCGCCTGCGGCTGGAGGCACTGGATTATATCGTAAAAGGAGACCGGGCGGAAATGACGCAGCGGGTACAGAAATGTCTGGAAAGCATTGGAGAGCGTATGCAGGCTCAGCGCCCCGGACAGGGAAATTACTGTACTGTGAAGATTCTGGATACGGTGCGCCATATTCCCGTTGAAAGCATCCTGTATCTGGAGGCAGTAGGATACCGCCATACTCTGCGGCTGCACCTGGACGATGAGTTGCTGGAATTTAACAGCAGTCTGGATCATTTTGCCAAGGAATTGGGAGAAAATTTCTGGCGCTGTCATCGAAGTTTTCTTGTAAACCGCTCCCGGATTCGCTGTGTACATCTAAAAGAACAGATTGTGGAACTGGATAACGGCGAGACATGCCTGCTGTCTCGGAAAGGAAAAAGTGAATATCGGACAGGGTGATACAAGCCTGGGACATTCAAAAAAGAGAAGTCCCGGGCTTTTTTGCAGTTGGCGAAAGGAAAAAAACCATTGGCGAAAGAAACGGTCACAAGCCTTTTCGGTCTGTTATACTCAACCCAACAAAACAAAAACAAAGAAAACAAATAAAAGGAGAGTGTTTTATATGGCAACCGAAAAGAGAGTAAATGAGATTCTCAAAGACGCTGGCTACACACCTGTAAAGGGACGTGCGATTATTGTGACTTATGCTCCGGCTAATCTGAGTGAGAAGATTACCCGCTTTTTCTCAAACGAATTTTTTGTATTGCAGATGTGTGAGTCCTCACTGGTACTGCTACCTTTTGGAAGGATGTCATTTATGCTGAAAAAGAATGTAGCGCTGGAAATCCCCTATGACCATATCCACAAAGTGGAAGTGCGGGAGGATATGCTGAATTACCGTATTGAGCTGGACACAGACGATGGGCTGATCGCGCTGTCCGCCCAGCAAAAAGAGTTAAGCGAGTTCCGAACCTCCGGTACACTGTCTGTTGGTATGAGCGGCTTTGGATCGGGAATTACAAGAGGAAGTGAACTGAAAGTAGAAAACTGGCACCGGACAAATCTGGATGCCACGCTGGAAGCACTGAAGTCACTGCAGTTTGGGGATGAAAAAACTGCGTGATGGATCAAAAAGAGAAACTGGATGGCCTCCGGGCGGATGGATGGCAGGTGAGGAAGTGTACTCTGACTGGAAAACAGGTTTATCTGTGGGGTGTTCTGTTTGCCCTTCCATTTCTTTTCTTGGCTGGAGGAATGTACCGGACTTTTCTTCTGCACCGTGCTGTCCTGCTGGATCATACCGGAATACTCCTCTTATTTGCTGCGGCAGTCAGTCTGCCTATTCATGAAGGCCTGCATAGCCTGGGATGGAAACTTTCCGGCCGGCTGAAAAAAGAGGATACTGTGTTTTTACTTTGTCATGGGCTTCCCATGTGTTCATGTAAAGCAATACTTTCTGCTAAGGCTTATCTGATTGGAGTTTTTCTTCCGTTTTTGGTTTTAGGCGGCGGAAGTTTGCTGTTCCTGATCCTGTATCCTGGTACAATATCCCTGCTGACAGCACTGGTCAATCTGACACTTCCAGGAGCGGATCTGGTAATCGCATACGAAATTCTTCGCAGCGGTGCGGCTTTGGTGGCTGACAGCCCGGAATGTTCCGGCTTTATCGGACTATATCACAAAGATTAATTAATAAGAAAAAATGAGAAAAGGAGATTTTATTATGGCAAAAAATCGTTTTAAAGAAGTTTATTCTCAGGGAGTTTCCAATGTCCGTAAGATTTTGGTGGATACAGAGACAGGGGTCAACTATTTGCTGGCGTCATCATCCACAACAGATGGATGTGGACTAACAGTACTTTTAGGGGCCGACGGTAAACCATTGGTTACACCAACCGAAAGTACAGACTGATATTTTTATAAACAAAACTGTAAAAGAGGGTGCGATCGAACAGACATCTTTTGGATGTGAGGCTGTGACAGATCGCACCTTTTTGTTGGATGCAGCGGGATAAGAGATAGGAGGATTTGGTGGCTCTTTGGAGAGAATCTTTAAAAACTTCATCTTTCATGTTACTATAAATTAAGGAGAAAAACAGTGGAATGAGCGGAAACTTTACATATGCAACGGAAAGTTGCGGTATAGTTGGTGGTGCAACAGCTGCTTTTGCGGTATGTTGGTGTGGGAGGTGAGAAAATGGATTTTTTATTGATATGGCAGATAGCGAATCTTCTTTTGTTGGCTGCTTTGTGCGGAGGAATCCTGTATGTGCTTGTTTTAGTGGTGAAGGCACTGAAAAAATATATCCGCTCTGAAAATGTCAGAGAAGAAAAAAAGAAGATTAATCGCGCTGGCAAAGCTGTTTCATATTGAGGTGGAAGAATTATTAAATGAGATTAAGGAGCAGCCATAAGTAAATGCCGGAGTATACTTTGTCCTAGAGCAGTGAACGTAAAGACAGAGCCGGAGGTACAGCCAGTTTTTAGAAAGAGTACGCTGTATTTACGGGCAATGAGAGGAATTTCCTTTTTATAGAATTGGTTTGCAGCAGGCTTTTTCGTATAGTATAATGGACGATACAAGAATGAAATTTTACTGTAAGAAACAGAAAGGATAAGGAAGACATGACAGAAGAAAGAGAAAACCCGGCCCGCCCGGAAGGAAAGAGCGGGGAGAAAATGCTGGAAAGGATGAATCGCAGCCATGAGCCATTACGGGCTTTCAGTCTGCCTTTGCTTTCCTGGCGGCCAGGTATGCGGATTCTGGATGTGGGATGCGGCGGTGGCGCCACGATTGCTGAGATGCTGAAATTATCTCCTGACAGCGTGATTGATGGAATAGATTATTCAGAGGTCAGTGTCCGCCAGTCTGAAGAATGGAATCGGGAATATCTGGGAACCAGATGTAAGATCAGTCAGGGAGATGTGGCAAAACTGCCTTTTTCAAAGGATCAATATGATTTGGTGACTGCTATGGAGACCGTATATTTCTGGCCGGATATATATACCGCATTTACGGAAATCCTGCGGGTTCTGAAACCCTCTGGAGTTTTTGCGATTATCAATGAAGGTAGCGACCCGGATAAATGTAACTGGCCGCCTGTAGAGGGATTTATGCGGATTTATCGCCCGGAGGAATTGACCGATCTACTGGAGAAAGCAGGTTTTCGGGAGACGAAAGTCTATTATGGTCCAGAGCAGATGATTTGTGTGACGGGTATAAAATAAGATTTGTGCCGTTGGTATGCTGCATGAAGCTGGGACAGTTTTGAAGATAAGTAAAAGTCCGTCTGGATAATGAAGGCGAGAGATTGGCGTCACAAGCGCTGCGGTCGTCAGAAATGGTTTTGGATAAATAAAGAGGTAAGGATAATGAAGGAAAGAAGCGCGCGGACATTCTATCATTCTATAGAAGAAATGATAAGCGCCTGTTTTGGGGCCGGGGTACATCTTTTGAAAATGGAGTGTGTACCAGGTGGCGATATTAATCAGGCTTATAGGGTGACACTTTCTTCGGGAAATAGTATCTTTGTAAAAACCAATGCCATTCATAACGTGCATTTTTTTCTGGCGGAAGCAAATGGCTTGGAGGCGCTTCGCTCTGCAGAGAAAATTGGAGTTCCGAAAATATTAGGGGTAGGAACAGATAAGAAGAGAGAAGTTTCCTTTCTCGCTATGGAATATATAAAAAGTTCCCAAAAGACAGGAAATTACTGGGAGACCTTTGGATATGAGCTGGCGAACCTGCACCGGGCTTGCAGCAGCTCCTTTGTGACCCTAAGAGAGCCTGGCGGAAAGTTCGGATTTGCAGAGGACAATTACATAGGAGCAAGTCCTCAGAAGAATGACCCGAAAGAAAAGTGGGTTGACTTTTACAGAGAATGCCGGCTTTTGCCGCAGCTTACTATGGCAGAGAGATATCTGCCCTCTGCTATAAGGAAAAAAGCGCAGCGCCTGCTGGAGCATCTGGAAGATTATATGAGGGAACCCGAGTTTCCTTCCTTGCTTCACGGAGATCTCTGGAGTGGAAATATACTATGCGGAGATAACGAAAAAGCATGGATCATAGATCCTGCCGTTTACGTGGGAGACTGCGAGACGGATCTGGCTATGCTGCAGTTATTTGGAAGGATTCCAGAATCTTTCTGGGAAGGATACCGGGGAATCATACCCATTGATTTAAAAGAATACGGCGAGAGAAGGCCCTTGTATGATCTGTATCATCTTTTGAATCACCTGAATCTTTTTGGATATGGGTATCTGGGAGAGGTTGTTGATATTATAAAACACTATGGATAAACAGCAGATATTTTTTAGAGAAGTTTTTTGGTTCATACCAAGGAAAATCCGGGCGGGAAAAGCCCGGATTTTTCTTTGGGTGGAATAAGATTCAATTCAATAGTTCTTCTTTGGTA
>CALIZJ010000132.1 GCA_938028845.1 uncultured Blautia sp. | reverse complement strand
GGCGCTTTAAATAGCGCAGTTCTTCTTTTTTCATATGGCACTTCTCCCTTTTTTATTTTTTATATCAAACTTTTCCAATCTGTCAGCCGGTAAAATCAAACAGGGACATCTGATTGGAATTGGGAATATCTCCAAACAGTTTTAAATCGTCCATAAGATCAATAACCGTCTTGCTGACCTTTGTCCGCATCCGGAAATCATCTTTGGACAGAAATTTTCCTTCTTTTGCAGCTTCCACTACAGCCTCCGCTGCCTTATCTCCAAGACCTTCTATGGTATCCAAGGCAGGCATCAGCTTATCTCCTACGATCTGGAACCTGTGTGCATCCGCCTTATAAATATCAATGGGAACAAAATCAAACCCTCTGGCATACATTTCCTGCACGATACGCATATCTTTTAAGGTATCCTGTTCCTTTTTCGTTGCGGAATCCCCTTTTTTACGGATTTCTTCCATATAATATTCCAGCCGCTCTTTTCCCATACACATCAGCTCATAGGAAAAAGATGTGGCACGGATACTGAAAAATGCCGCATAATAGGCAAGTGGCTGGAACACCTTATACCAGGCGATACGGTATGCCATCATAACATATGCCGCTGCATGGGCCTTCGGAAACATGTACTTGATCAGCTTACAGGACCAGATGTACCAGTCCGGCACATCGTGGGCTTTCATCTCCTCGATCCACTCATCGCGAAGGCCTTTTCCCTTACGCACGCTTTCCATTATGGTAAAGGCAAGACCGCTTTCCACCCCTTTTCCGATCAGATAGATCATGATATCGTCTCGTGTACAGATTGCCGTGGAAATAGTCGCTTTTCCTTCCTGGATGAGCACCTGGGCGTTTCCAAGCCACACGTCAGTTCCGTGGGAAAGCCCCGCGATACGCACCAGATCAGAAAAATATTTCGGCTTTGTGTCAATTAACATCTGCATGGCGAAATCCGTACCAAATTCCGGTATCCCAAGGCACCCAAGCTTACAGCCTCCGATATCCTCCGGAGTGATCTTTAACGCCTTCGTGCTGGCAAAAAGAGACATGACATCCCTCTGGTCAAGAGGAACGGTCTTGGCGCTGATGCCTGTAAGATCCTCCAGCATACGGATCATGGTAGGATCATCGTGTCCCAGTATATCCAGCTTCAGCAGATTTCCGTCAATGGAGTGATAGTCAAAGTGGGTGGTGATGATGTCGCTGTTTACATCGTTGGCCGGATGCTGTACCGGCGTGAATTTTTCTATTTCCTCCCCTTTGGGAAGTACAATAATTCCTCCCGGATGCTGTCCTGTGGTCCTTCGGATGCCGGTACAGCCCTGGACGATCCTGTTGATCTCACAGTACCGTTTGTGCTGTCCACGCTCCTCAAAATAATTCTTTACGTAGCCGAACGCCGTCTTCTCTGCAAGGGTACCTATGGTTCCCGCCTTAAAGGTCTGTCCTTTTCCAAAGATCACCTCTGTATAACGGTGCGCCTGTCCCTGGTACTCGCCGGAGAAATTCAGGTCGATATCCGGCTCCTTATCTCCCTTAAATCCCAGGAACGTCTCAAAAGGAATGTCAAATCCCTCTTTGTTCATATCGTGCCCGCATTTCGGACACTTTTTGTCCGGCATATCACAGCCTGCCATACCTGCATATTTCTTTACTTCCGGGGAATCGAAATCGCTGTATTTACATTCCGGACAGATATAATGGGGCGGGAGAGGATTTACCTCCGTAATCCCCGCCATAGTGGCAGCCAGAGAGGAACCTACCGAACCACGGGAGCCTACCAGATAGCCGTCCTCATTTGACTTCCACACCAGCTTTTGGGCAATGATATACATTACGGCATAGCCATTGGAAATAATAGAGTGCAGTTCTTTATTCAGGCGGTCCTCCACGATCTTTGGAAGGTCTTCCCCGTATATCTCATGGGCCTTTTTAAAACAAATGTCCTTAAGATCCTGGTCGGAATTTTCGATGACCGGCGGAAATTTATCCGGATGGATAGGGGATATTTTTTCAATCATATCCGCGATTTTGTTTGTATTTGTGATCACCACTTCCTCTGCCTTTTCACTTCCCAGATAGGAAAATTCCTCCAGCATTTCCTCTGTGGTGCGCAAATACAAAGGCGCCTGGTCATCTGCATCGGAAAAGCCGTTTCCTGCCATGATGATCCTCCGGTAAATTTCATCCTGGGGATCCATGAAATGGACATCACAGGTAGCTACAACCGGCTTTTTAAACTGTTCTCCCAGCTTTACGATCTTCCGGTTCAGTTCCTTTAAGTCTTCCATGGAATTGACCATATCATTTTTTTCATCAGCGATCATAAATTTGTTATTGCCCAAAGGCTGGATTTCCAGATAATCGTAGAAATTTACCAGTCTGGCAATCTCCTGATCCGGCGCGTTCCGAAGCAGAGCCTGGTAAAGCTCCCCTGCTTCGCAGGCGCTTCCGATGAGCAGCCCGTCCCTGTGCTCTAAGAATACGCTTTTCGGCACACGGGGACGGCGGTGATAGTATTTCAGATGAGACTTGCTTACGAGCTTATATAAATTCACACGCCCGGTCTCATTTCTTGCCAGGATAATGGCGTGGTAAGTCGGCAGTTTTTTCACTGTATCCGGAGACACCGCTCCCTGACGGTTCAGTTCATCCACATCGTAAATATCCCTCTCCCCAAGCATCTGCACAAATTTTACAAAGATATCCGCCGTACACGCCGCATCGTCCACCGCCCGGTGATGGTTCTGCAAAGGAACGCCCACTGCCTTCGCCACAGTATCCAGTTTAAAACGGTTAAGGGCAGGAAGAAGAAAACGTGCCATTCCCACAGTATCCACATAAGTGAACTCATCAGAAAACCCCTGCTGCCTGCAGTTTTCCATAATAAAGCTCATATCAAAATCTGCATTGTGCGCCACCATCACTGCACCCTCACAGAATTTCAGAAATTCCGGCAGCACTTCCTCAATAGGAGGTGCATCCATAACCATGCTGTCATTGATGCTGGTAAGCTGCTCGATCCGAAAAGGAATCGGCACCTTAGGGTTTACAAAGGTGGAAAAACGATCGGTAATTTTTCCCTTTTCCACACGTACTGCGCCAATCTCAATGATCTTACAGGTCAAAGGAGAAAAACCTGTGGTCTCAATGTCAAACACCACAAAACTTCCATCCATGGGCTGGCCTTTTCCATTGGTTACCATTCCCTTTAAGTCGTCCACCAGGTATGCCTCCATGCCGTAAAGCACTTTAAATTCAGAGTCTTTCGGCACGCAGCCGCCCCATGCGTCAAAGCAATGGTTTGCTTCCGGGAATGACTGCACCACTCCGTGGTCGGTAATGGCGATCGCTGCATGTCCCCATTCGTAGGCACGTTTTACCAGGGCTTTAGCATCTGTCACTCCATCCATATCGCTCATCTTGGTATGGCAGTGAAGCTCCACCCGTTTCTGGGGACTGGTGTCCATTCTGGTATCCGTAAAATCCGGGATCTTCTTGATACCAGTCACCGAACCGATGGTAAGTTCACTGTCAAAACGGTCGATGGTGGTTACGCCCCGCAATTTCAAAAAGGCTCCCTTCTTTATGTGTTCCGTTACCTCCGGCACCTGTTCGTTGCGCAAAAACATTTTTACTACAATGGAATCGGTGAAATCTGTGACCGGATAGATGAGGATGGTCTTTTCATTTCGGATTTCCCTGGCTTCTACGTCCATCACTTTGCCGCGGATGATCACTTCTCCCATCTCCCCTGTGATCGTCTCCAGAAGGATTGCCTCTCCTTCAAAATCTCTGCCATATACCACGTCCGGATTGCTGCTCCTTGTATAGCCGCCAAAGCTGCCTCTCTGTCCTTGTTTTTCCGACGCCCGTCTGTCTTTTCCCTGCGCCTTTCCAGTATCGGATTTTCCAGCGCTGTCTTTCTTCCTGCCGTTTTCCTTAGTCTTATCCTTCTCTTTTGGCTGTTCCTCTTCTTCCTTGGCATGCATGGCGTGTTTTACCACATTGGCAACTTCCTGCTGGATCTGAAGTTCTGCGTTTTTCCGGTATTTACTCTGCGGCCTTTCCACAAAATCCAGTTCCACCTTCAGATCCATCCCGCACCGCTCGCAGAATACCTTATGAAAATATTCCACAAGAATCTCGCTTTTCTGTCGGGCGATCACCGAATCCGGCAGGATCATCCGCATGGAATGGGTATCTGGAAAGGTAATCTGAGCCTGTTTAAAAAGGTTATATTCCAGCATATTATAATTCCGCAGCTCCAGTTCCATGCTGGGACGGTATACTTCAAGAAAATTTTCCGGGGTATGCTGTCCGGAAAGGTGAAACCTTTCAATTACAGTCACTTTTACATTTAACCCGGAAAAACACTGCCTTTCTATCTGCTCTTCCAGGGCAAGGATATGCTTTTTATGGATCCAGCGGTCGCTTTTTAAATAAACACGTATCCTTGTCTTTTCCGGATTGCAGGAAACCTTCGTCACAGAGGCCATCTCCAAAAGTTCTGTAAGGCTTTCGCTTAATTTTAAATTGGGAAATACGTCAAAAAAATCTTTTTCCATGAAATGCACCTCATTTTCCCCAGTTTACCAGTTCCTCCCGAAGCGCCCCAAGCAGTTCCCCTTCCGGTACTTTTTTCAGGATCTCTCCTTTCTTAATGAGCAGTCCCACGCCGTCTCCGCCGGCAATTCCCATATCCGCCTCTTTCGTCTCTCCCGGGCCGTTTACCACGCACCCCATCACAGCCACTTTAATGTCAAGAGGGATATCCTGCACCATAGTCTCCACCTGATTTGCCAGGCCAATGAGATCGATCTGGGTGCGTCCGCAGGTAGGACAGGAAACCACCTCCACGCCGCCTTTTCTAAGTCCCAGCGTTTTTAAGATCCGTTTTGCCGATTTGATTTCTTCTAAGGGCGCTCCTGTAAGGGATACGCGGATGGTGTCCCCAATCCCCTGGTACAGAATAATCCCCAGTCCTACTGCTGATTTTATATTTCCGGAATATAAAGTCCCCGCCTCGGTGATCCCTACATGGAGAGGATAACTTGTCTTTTGCGCAATAAGCTCATGGGCTTTTGCACACATAAGAACATCCGAGGACTTAATGCTGATCACCAGGTTATCGTACCCTAAATCCTCTATGATCCTCACTTTATCCAGAGCGCTTTCCACAAGCCCTTCTGCTGTAACTCCCTGGTATTTTTCCACCAGTTCCTTTTCAAGGGAGCCGCTGTTGACCCCTACCCGGATAGGGATATTTCTTTCCTTTGCCACGTTCACCACTGCCTGTATCCGTTCCTGACTTCCGATATTTCCCGGGTTGATGCGGATCTTATCCGCCCCGTTTTCCATCGCTGCGATCGCCAGGCGGTAATCGAAATGAATATCCGCCACCAAAGGAATATGGATCTGTTTTTTAATTTCTGAAAGGGCTTTTGCCGCTTCCATGGTAGGAACTGCACAGCGGATGATCTCACATCCTGCCTCTTCAAGGGCCAGGATCTGCGCCACTGTACCTTTTACGTCCTCTGTCTTCGTATTGGTCATGGACTGGATCAGTATGGGATTTCCGCCGCCTATTTTTTTATCTCCTATTTGTATTACCTTTGTATGGTCACGATACATATTCTTCCTCCAATCTCCTTTCATGGATAGGAAATAAAGAGGCACTGCCCCTGCAGCGCCCCTGCTCTTTCCTATGTTGTCCTGTGCCTTTAAGCCGGTTTTATGCCGGCCGGGAGCTTCCCATAGCGCCTTTTAGCGCTGGATCTCCAAAAGCTTATTTTTTAAGTCATTTTCCATACGGCGCATCTCTGTCTCTGCTTCCTGCCTCCGGATTCTTCCCTCCTGCTGAATCTTCATCACATCGTCCAGCGTCTGGATCAGATCTGCGTTTGTTTTTTTCAAGGTTTCCAGATCTACAATGCCCCTTTCTGTCTCTCTGGCAGTTTCCACAGAAGCCATATGGAGCGCCTCTGCATTTTTCCGCAGCAGCTCATTGGTAAGATCAGTAACCTGTCTTTGTGCATGAGCCGCCTCCGTAGAATGGGCAATGCCAAGGGCAAGCACCATCTGGCTCTTCCACAAAGGAATGGTATTTACAATGGTGGTCTGGATCTTTTCCACCATACTTGTGTCATTGTTTTGTACAAGCCGGATCTGCGGCGCAGTCTGAAGGGAGATCATCCTGGTCAGCTCCAGATCGTGGATCTTTTTCTCGAACCGATTGCATTTGCTGTCCAGATCTTTCGCAGCCTGTGCATCCTCAGGCAGGCCGCTTGCAGCCGCCTTGTCCGCCAGCTCTTTAAGACGTCCGGCACGTACCTGGCCAAGTTTTTTCTTTCCTGCAAGGATGTACATGGAAAGTTCTTTAAAATACAGAAGGTTCTGCTCATACATCTTATCCAGCATAGCGGAATCTTTTAAAAGGCGTACCTGGTGCTTCTGGAGCACATCTACGATCCTTTCCACATTTGCCTCCGCTTTTGAGTAACGGTTTTTCAAAGTCTCGATCTTATCCGCCTGACGCTTGAAAAAGCCGAATATCCCCTTTTCTTCCTCTGTGTCAAAGTCCCGGAGTTCTCCTACCACCTGGGCGAGAAGCTCGCCTACTTCTCCCAGTTCCTGGGATTTTACATTTTCCAGAGCCTCGTCGGAAAAGTCCGCCATTTTCTTCTGTGTCCCCGCACCATACTGAAGAATCTGGTTTATATTTTCCACATCTATCTTCTCTGCAAATGCGTCCACCATCTGCTGTTCTTCCTCTGTAAGCACTGTCTGAGCCATTTCTTTCTGGACCGGGTCCATCTCCGGTTTTGCTTCCATAAGAGGGGCGCTTTTGGGAGTACTTATATCCAAATCAGGCTCCAGGGTCAGGGACGGTCCTTCGGCAAAAATTTTCTTTTCTGTTTCCATCGTCTGTCTCCTTTAGTTTATAAAGTAAAATCATCTTTCGTCAGCCCTTCCTGGGCAAGCATAGTGTGAAGGACAGATATGTCACTGGATACATCCCATGCAGTATCCCTAAATACCGAATCCAAAAGTCTGGCGAAAGCATCGTTTAACGTATCAATAGTATCCTCTATCTCTTTTTTGGAATTCATGATATTTTCCCCCTGTACCGGCTGGGCGTCCATTTCCTCATAAGCGTCCAAAAGCTTGATAGTCATGGGGAGGTAATAATCCATCATCCGTTTCAGATCCGGAATGATCTCCGGATGTTCTTTTGCTCTTTTAAATATCTGCCGGACGATCAATTCCATTTTCGATATCTTTTCCGATATCTCCTCACCGGGGATGGCATCGTTGCTGGCACGTATTTTCTCAATATATTCATTTCCCTTATCCAGAACTTCCTGCACCTCTTTTGGCACCTTTTCTGCAGCTTTTTCCCCGGTCTCCATTCTCTGGCTTTTAAGCTGCTCCTCTTTTTGGCGCTGTGCAAGCTGCTGCTGGGTCTGTACATACTGTGTGTAAGTCTCGTTGCTGGTAATGAGACAGGTTTCCTGTTGGTCTATATGTCCTTCCAAAAACCATCCCTTTGCGATCATACGCTTTACGTCTTTTTTTACAAATTTTACATGTCTTCCCAATGCTCTGGAAAGTGCCTGGAAATCACAGTATGTATTCTTTCCCAGGGTTTTTATATAAGTTTTAAAACGGGAGAGCTGCCCGATGCCTCTGCACCCTAATACCAGCAGCACTGCTCCTGCAAGGGTTCCCGCAGTCAGAAAGACAGCCGGCCCCAGCAGAGAAAAGATACTTTTTCTTATAAATATTTCCAGGATCAGGACAACGAAAAGTCCGATTCCCATACTGCCGGTAAGGATCCCGCCAAATACAGTCTGAAGGATGCGCTTAACTTTCTCTCCTGTGAGATGAGCATAAAGATTCGGAAGGCTTTTGGTATAACTTTCCGGCTTTTTTTCCTCCCGCCATCTTTCTGGAGGAATATCCTGCCGGCTTTTTTCCTGTGTGCCCCATGCCTGATACCGTCCGAGAGTCCGCTCCAGCACCTCTCCCACAGACTGACTCAGCTTTTTATAATCCTGAGAATTTACCGCCTTATCTATGATATCCTGCACCTTATCGCCCAGGTCATCCCATTCCCATCTTTCCATCGCTGCCTCCAATTTAAGCGCATATATAACAATACGAATCATTCTTTTTATTGACTGTTTCCATTATAACGAAGTCTCGCACAAAATACAATAATTTTGAAAAAAAGCCCATTTCCCCATTGAAGTTAACAAGCAAAAGTTTTACAATGGTAAAGAGATAAAAAGTGAAACAGCGCAAATGGAGGAATTATTATGGAAAAAAAGAACATTGACTGGTCAAATCTTGGTTTCGCTTATATGAAGACCGATTATCGTTATGTATCCGAATTTAAAAACGGCGCCTGGGATGAAGGAAAGATGATCACGGACGACACAGTGACCATCAGTGAATGTGCCGGCGTACTTCAGTATGCACAGACCGTATTCGAAGGCTTAAAAGCATACACCACCGAGGACGGCAAAGTGGTTACTTTCCGCCCGGACTTAAACGGAGAACGTCTGGAAAATTCCGCAAAAAGACTGGAAATGCCTGTTTTCCCAAAAGAACGCTTTATTCAGGCAGTTACAGAAACTGTAAAGGCAAACATCGGCTACGTTCCGCCTTACGGTTCCGGCGCCACCTTATATATCCGTCCCTTTATGTTTGGCTCTAATGCCGTGATCGGTGTAAAACCTGCTGATGAATATCAGTTCCGCGTATTCACCACTCCGGTAGGTCCGTACTTTAAAGGCGGCATCAAGCCTATCACCATCCGCATCACGGATTTTGACCGTGCTGCCCCCCATGGAACCGGACATATTAAGGCAGGACTTAACTATGCCATGAGTATGCATGCCATCGTGGACGCACATAACCAGGGATTCGATGAAAACATGTATCTGGATGCCCAGACCCGTACTAAAGTAGAGGAAACCGGCGGCGCTAACTTCCTCTTTGTCACAAAAGACGGCAAGGTGATCACTCCTAAATCCGATAGCATCCTTCCTTCCATCACCCGTCGTTCCCTGATCTATGTAGCAAAAGAATATTTAGGTCTGGAAGCTGAGGAAAGAGAAATTTATGTAGATGAATTAAAAGATATGGCAGAGTGCGGTCTCTGCGGAACAGCGGCTGTCATCTCCCCGGTAGGAAAGATCGTAGACCATGGAAAAGAAATCTGTCTGCCAAGCGGGATGACAGAAATGGGACCTGTCACAAAGAAACTCTATGACACCCTTACCGGCATCCAGATGGGACGGATCGAAGCGCCCAAGGGCTGGATCCATGTAATCGAGTGATCTTGATTTTTGGCAGGAATATTTTTCCTTTTAAGTTTCAGACAGATATGCTCTGAAAATGATGTTTCCTATATTAAAAAGATCCGGATTTCTTATAAAAAGATTTCCGGATCTTTTCCTTTTTTCTGGTTCAGTTCCCTGTACGAAATTTTATTATTTTTTTCTCTTATAAGTTAAAAATTCGTATTCCAGATCAAAATATGTCTGCTCTCCGCTTCTCCCTGCAATTTCCCATTCCTCTGGCATTTTATCCAGGTCAGGAAAATAACTGTCTGCTTCATAAGTAAAATCGATTTTTGTCACATGGGCGATATCACAGTAAGGAAGGAACTGCTTATATATACTGTCCCCGCCGATACAGTAAACATCATCGGATGGGTATTTCTTTATTTCTTCTAACGCTTCCTCTAAAGTATGTACCACCACGGCATCTTTTGCCTCGTAGTTTTTATTTCTGGTAAGCACGATATTGGTCCTGTTTTTTAAAGGAAGCCCGTTTGGAAAACTCTCCAGGGTCTTTCGTCCCATGAGAACTACTTTCCCTGTGGTTTCCTGCCGGAACATCTTCATATCCGCCGGAATACTCACCAACAGCTTATTATCCTTTCCGATTCCCCATTTATTATCTGCCGCTACAATGATCTTCATACTTTCCTCCTCATCTTACCGTCCTTAAAATGCCGTCTTTTAAACGGCAATAGGGATATTTTTAATCTGCGGGCCTGCCTGGTAATTTTCTACGATCAGGTCGTCTACCGTAAACTCGTAAAAATCTTTCACATCCGGATTTAATCTTACCACCGGAGCCTCATAAGGCGTCCTTGCGATCAGTTCCTTTACCACTGGTATATGCCTGTCGTAAATATGGCAATCCGCGATTACATGGAGCAGTTCCCCTGCCTCCATGCCGCATACCTGTGCAAACATCATCAATAAAATGGAATATTGGCATACGTTCCAGTTATTTGCCGCTAAAATATCCTGAGAGCGCTGGTTTAAAACAGCGTTTAAAGTAAGCTTATCCTTTCCCGGCTCTTTGGTCACATTAAAGGTCATGGAATATGCGCAGGGGTACAGATTCATCTCGTGAAGATCCTGATGAACGTATATATTCGTCATAATCCTGCGGCTGTAAGGATTGTTCTTCAAATCATAAAGAACCCGGTCTACCTGGTCCATCATCCCTTCCCGGTACTGGTGCTTTACGCTCATCTGGTAGCCGTATGCTTTTCCGATGGAGCCGCTTTCATCTGCCCAACTGTCCCAGATGTGGCTGTGAAGGTCATGGATATTATTAGATTTTTTCTGCCAGATCCATAAAATCTCGTCCATAGCACTTTTTAAAGCCGTCTTGCGCAGAGTCAAAGCAGGAAATTCCCGCCGCAGGTCATAGCGGTTTACTACGCCGAACCTTTTGATAGTGTAGGCTGGTGTTCCATCCTCCCATACAGGACGGACCTTTTCTCCTTCTGTACTTGTTCCATTTTCTATAATATCTTTACACATGTTAATAAAGATTGTATCCGCTAAGCTCATAATGTCCTCCTTTGTAATTATAATAACAGCCATTCCCCATGGAATGGCTGTACCATTATGCATATGCGTCAAATAAAATTTCTGCATTGGCCACATTCATGGGATGATAGTAATAAAAACCCTGGATGGTATCCACTCCGCAGCGCTTTGCCAGCTCCAGTTGTTCTTTCGTCTCCACCCCTTCGCAGACCGCCTTGCAGGAAAGCCGGTGGGCAATACTGCACAGTCCATGGAGCAGTACCTGGACGTTTTCCCTCTCAATCTGGTCAATAATCTTTTTATCGATCTTAATATGGGTAATGCTTTGAAACATAAGATCACTGATAGTGGAATTTTCCGCGCCGCAGTCGTCCAGATAAACCGGATAGCCAAGTCTGTTAAGCTCGTCTACATTTCTCTGGACAATCCCTTCATATGCAAATGCCTGTCCTTCCATGATCTCCAGTGCCAGATATTTAGCAGGGACCTGGTACTTTCCGCGGATTTTCTGAATCTCAGATACGAAATCAAATTTCATGAAATGTTCCCTGACGAAATTACAGGAAATACAGAACATCTTTTTTCCTGCATGCAGGCGCTGCTGCAAAAAAGCGCAGACCTTTTCAAAAACCATATAGTCCAGTTGTTCCTTTAGTGCAGATACCTTGATCAAAGGTATAAATTCCGTAGGTTCGAGAACTCCTTTTACCGGATGCTGCCAGCGCAAAAGGGCCTCAAAGCCATCGATCCTTTCATTCTCCGCACTGACCAATGGCTGCAGGTAAATCTTAAATTCATCATTATTTAATGCTTCCTGAATATCATCGGCAAATACTTCCTCACGCATTATCAAATTTTTCATACATTTCCTGCTTTCTTTTTTCTTTTTATTATCTTCCACGCGGGAATTTTCATACCTGCTTTTTGCCTTTTCTCTACTTTAACACAAACCATTAAGGATAGCAAGACGTTACTTTACCTGACAGCCGCGCCTTTGGCAGCTTATAATTTTTATCCCGTACAGAACCTGAGAGCAAACACTAATGATTGAATTTTCCGTACAAAAATGCTATACTTTTATAGATAAATACAGAAGATATACATCTGAGAAGGGGGAAAGCAGATATGAGAAAAGGATGGCTGCGTCATCTTGATTTTATTTTGGTAGATATCGTCTGTGTAGAGCTTTCCTTGTTATTAACTTTTCTTTTTTTCTATTTGTACGGTTCGGCGGAAAATTTCGGATACTGGCAATTATATCTGCTTTTTCCCCTGGTCCATCTTTTTGTAAGTATAATGCTGGATACATATAACGGTATTTTGCAGCGCGGTTATTTAAAAGAATTGTACGCGCTTTTCCGGCTTGGGTTTGTGATATTTTCCCTGTTTATGCTGTTTTTTTATTTTATGGAGCTTTTACCGGCGGTTCCCCGGCAGGTTATCCTTCTCTATTTTTTATTCGATATTCCTCTTACTTATGTCTGGCGGTTTTTACATAAGTTCATACTGCGCAAATATTACGGACATGTAAAAAACACCCGGCAGATCGTAGTAGTAACCACAGAGGAGACTGCCTGGAAGATGATCCGCACCATCACCCAGTCCGCCATCCGGAATTATCAGTTTTTTGGTCTTGTGATCATCGACAAACCTATGACAGGAGAAAAAATCGACAGCGTAACAGTCTCCGCAGATAAGGACGGACTGATCGAATATGTAAAAGGCTGCGTGGTGGACGAAGTTTTTATCAATATTCCCAACAACGCATCCTACACCCTCACCCTGGCTAAGCAGCTTCTGGAAATGGGCATCACCGTACACATTTACATGGAAAACTCCTATGACGTCCTGCCAAACCGCTGCATCAGCAATGTATTTGGGTACAATGTGCTTACTACGACCATCAGCCCCATTTCTTTTCGTCAGTCCTTATTCAAACGGCTTTTTGATCTTGCCGGCGGACTCGTGGGCTTTGTCGCTGCCATTTTAATCGGTATTGTGATCGGCCCTGTGATTTTTATAAAGTCCCCGGGACCTGTTCTTTTTTCTCAGATTCGGATTGGGAAAAACGGACGTCCCTTCCGGATTTACAAGTTTCGTTCCATGTATATGGATGCGGAAGAAAGAAAAAAAGAATTGATGGAACAAAACAAGATCCAGGATGGCCTGATGTTTAAGATTGAAGACGATCCCAGGATCATTAAGGGAATCGGAAATTTTATACGCAGAACCAGTTTGGATGAATTTCCTCAGTTCTGGAATGTATTAAAAGGAGAGATGTCCCTTGTAGGAACACGGCCTCCCACCATAGACGAATATCAAAAATACAGCCCTCATCACAAACGCCGCCTGAATATGCGCCCGGGCATTACCGGCTTATGGCAGATCAGCGGCCGAAGCACTATTACAGATTTTGAAGATGTGGTGCGGCTTGACACTGAGTACATAGAAAACTGGAGTTTGGATCTGGACATCAAGATCATCCTGAAAACTGTTTCCAAACTTCTGCATAATGACGATGCTTTTTGATCTTTTTCCGCCGCAGGCAAAATGCGGCGGAATTTTTTCTAATATCCTGTATACAAAACAAAATACAGAAACCATTATTCATACACAGCCAGCCATCTTCTATTCTCTCACATCTAATTTTACTTTAAATTCCTTATAAAATACCTTGAAAATCAAAATAAAAAGTATAAAATAGAAGTTTGAAAGAATAGCAAGAAAGGATCAAACTACCATGAACCCATTAAGAAAAGCCTACTGCCGTACTTTCCAGACGGTTTTTAAGATTGCCCTGCCTTTTCTGCCCTACCGGAAACCAAAAATCGTAAACAGCGTCAAGGATCTTCCGGAAATTCTAAATAAACGCAAATGCGGCCGTGTCCTGCTGGTCACAGACCAGGGAATCCGAAATCTGGGCCTTACCAAACGTTTGGAAAAGGCGCTGACTAATGCAGACATTCCATTTTTCATCTACGACAAAACAGTCGCCAACCCCACTACAGCTAATGTCCAGGAGGCAGTGGATATGTACCGGGAAAATTACTGCGACTGTATTATCGGCTTTGGGGGAGGCTCCAGTATGGACTGTGCAAAAGCAGTAGGGGCATGCATTGTAAAGCCACACCAGTCCCTTGCAAAAATGAAGGGAATTTTAAAAGTACACAAAAAGCTGCCCCTTTTAATCGCCGTCCCCACTACAGCAGGGACAGGAAGCGAAACGACTTTAGCCGCTGTGATAACCGATGCACAGACTAGGCATAAATATGCCATCAACGATTTTCCGCTGATTCCCAAATATGCCGTTCTTGATCCGAAAGTCACCTTAAGCCTTCCCCCTTCCATTACCGCATCCACAGGAATGGACGCTCTTACCCACGCAGTGGAGGCATATATCGGAAGGTCTACCACGCCGGACACCAGACGGGACGCACTGCGCGCGGTAAAGCTCATCTTCCAGAATTTGGATAAAGTCTATGAAAACGGATCGGATATCCAGGCACGTAAGGACATGCTGAAAGCCTCCTTCTATGCAGGCTGTGCATTTACAAAATCCTATGTAGGCTACGTCCACGCCATCGCCCATTCCCTGGGCGGGGAATACAATGTTCCCCACGGATACGCAAATGCGGTCATACTGCCTTTCCTTTTAGAGGCTTATGGCAGTTCCATCCATAAAAAGCTCTGCCGGCTGGCAGTGGAAGCTGGTTTGGCAGAAAAGGATACGCCAGCAGAGAAAGGGGCGGAACTTTTTATCCAGACAATAAAAGATATGAAATGCCGCTACGGGATCGGAGATACCATTGAGGACATTAAGGAAGAAGATATACCTAAGCTGGCCCATTATGCAGATAAAGAAGCAAATCCCCTTTATCCCGTTCCTGTTCTTATGGATGCGGAAGAGTTGGAAAAATTCTACCGTATGCTGATGGCCGATTCTTCCCAGTCAGAATCCCAGGAAGGCATTTCCGAAGCCGCCCCAAAGGAGGATTAACATGAACGAAACAGAAATCAAAAATCTTATTTCCAAACAAAGGGAATATTTTTATTCAGGCCGTACGCTTCCAGTAGAAAGCAGGATACAGGCGCTGAAACGATTAAAAAGCGCCATCATCTCCCGGGAAGACGCTATCAATGCCGCTATCCAAAAGGATCTGGGAAAAAGCGAATTTGAAAGTTATATGTGCGAGACAGGCCTTGTTTTAAGCGAGATCAGCTACATGATCCGGCACACACGCCGTTTTGCAAAAGAAAAAACCGTATACACACCCCTTTCCCAGTTTCATTCCAGAAGCTTTAAAAAGCACTCTCCCTATGGAGTCGTACTTATCATGAGTCCCTGGAATTATCCTTTCCTTCTCACCATAGATCCTCTGGTGGACGCCATTGCCGCAGGGAATACCGCAATCGTCAAACCAAGTGCTTATTCCCCCTATACAAGCGCTGTCATTGCCGAATTGATAAAGGATTGTTTCCCGGAAGAATACGTGGGCGTAGTCACCGGGGGCCGGGCAGAAAATACCTGCCTTTTAAATGAACACTTTGATTATATCTTTTTCACAGGAAGCCAGGCGGTAGGAAAAGAGGTTATGAAAAGCGCCTCCGTTCATCTCACTCCCGTCACGCTGGAACTGGGCGGAAAAAGTCCCTGTCTTGTAGAGCGCACGGCAAACCTTTCTCTTGCTGCAAAGCGGATCGTGTTTGGAAAGTTTCTAAACTGCGGACAGACCTGTGTGGCTCCGGATTATATTTTCTGCGACAAAGAAATAAAAGATGCTCTGATACAGGAGATCCTTGTGCAGATCAAAAAACAATATGGGGTTTCTCCTTTGGAAAATCAGGATTATGGAAAAATCATCAATGAAAAGCATTTTCATCGGATCATGGGACTGATCGATCCGAAAAAAACAGTATGGGGCGGAAAAGGTGACGAAGCTTCTCTCCGCATTGAACCCACGGTGATGGATAACGTTACTTTCCAGGACCCGGTAATGCAGCAGGAGATTTTCGGACCTGTACTTCCCATCCTTACCTATGATTCTCTGGATGGCGCTGTAGATAAGATCAATTCCATGGCACACCCCCTTGCCCTGTATATTTTTACAAAGGACAGACAGGCAGCTAAAAAGGTCACTTCCCGCTGCGGCTTCGGCGGCGGATGTATCAATGATACGATCATTCATCTGGCTACCAGCGAAATGGGATTCGGCGGATTCGGCGAAAGCGGAATGGGCTCTTATCATGGACGGGATGGATTTTTAACCTTCTCTCATCAGAAGAGTATTGTAGACAAAAAGATGTGGCTGGATCTGCCTATGCGCTACCAGCCCTACAAGAAAGTTCACGAAAAAATGCTGCGTTTTTTCCTGAAATAAAGATCCGGTGCTAAATCAGCCCACGAAAAAAGAAGCTCTGCTAAAACGGCTGCAGGGCTTCTTTTTTCTGCCGGTATTTAGGCTGCATCAGCAAGGATACGATTCCTCCCCCTGCAGCCTAAACACAAAAAGTTATGGACTAACAGCCGCTTATGGCTGTCCTGTCATTTTTTAATATTCCTCATAGGCTACGCTGCCGTCAGAATAGGTAATTTCATAATAACCATGTCCGCTGCCATCGCAGTCATCAAACTTCTGCCGGCTTACTTCGTAAACTTCTGATTCCTGTGGCTGCTGCGCCGCTGCGTCTGCCGCTGCCTGAGCTGCTGCCGCATCTGCCGCTGCCTGGGCTGCCGCCGCTGCTTCTGCTGCCGCCTGAGCCGCTGCTGCTTCTTCCGCTTCCTTCTTTGCCTGAACCAGTGCGTCTACGCTTTCTTTGTTCTCAGTAACATAGCTGTGATAAACATAACCTGTCACATCCCCGCTCTCTACCTTGATCCAGCCGGGAACTGCGCCAGTGCCTGTAACCTCATCCCCAAGCTGAAGAACCTTTAAGGATTCCGATTCCTGGTCTGCTTTCTCGCGAATATGTACATTTGAGGAAGCATACATGGTAACTGCCCCTTCAAACTCCTTTTCCTCGGCTGTCTCCGCCACTTCCTTCGTGCTTCCGTCAGCATCGTTGTACCGGATATAAAGGAATCCATATTCATCAAAAAGAACCGGATCTGTCCAGGTTTCCACATTCACCTGGCTGAATGTGTGTATGTCACCATTTTCTTCTGTGATCACAAGGCTTACAGAAGGTTCCTCCTTTGTCCCGGCAGCAGCATCTTCTGCCGCTTCTGCATTGTCCGCCTCCTGCACTGCTTCTGTTTCCTCTGCATCAGCCGTTTCCGCAGTATCCTGGGCAGCTTCTTTGGAAGCATCCGTCTCCTGTGCAGCTTCTTCCTTAAGCTGCGCTTCTGTGAAGGTACGGGTTGTCTGGTTGGTAATGGTAAGATTCCCCTCTTCAAGAGCAACTGCAATATCCTGGGGCTCCTCTTCTGCCGTCTCCTCGCTGGCTGTTTCTGCATCCGCCTGGGAAGCCCAAGCTGCTGACGGAACCGTCAGCGCCATAGATGCTGCTACAGACACACTTAAAAGTGTTTTTACAACTTTACTTTTCATTGATCTGTTTCCTCCTTTAATTCCCTTTGATATACTATATTTAAGCCGCCGTCCTTTTCTACAAGGACCTCCAGGCTGTTTCCATCAGAAAGCACAGCCTGCTTGGGCAAATATAAACAAAAACCGCCGTCATCTGTCTCATCTCCTACCGCCAGATCCATTGGAAACGCCTCGTAAACGGCTGCCCCATTTATCCGCAGATAAATGCGTGATTCTGTATCCAGGTAAGCGTGATCCACACGTCCGGTAATCGAAACCTGTTCTCCCTGCCTTAAAAGCTGTACATCCGACGCGCCATCCTTGGCCAAAACTTCCGGCTCCTCTTCCAGCTTTACGCTGGTTCCGTAAAGAACAGGAGGGGACTGTGCCATGTCCGGCAGAAAGCGCTCTGCCCGCTCTACGATCACCGTATCTGCCTGGTTTGTATCCACATCGCTTAACTGATAGGGAACCCCTCTGGAAAAATATGCATTGGCATATGCATCTGCAAAAAAAGGTACCAGTGCGTTTCCGAAAGAATCCCGGTACATTACAAGACTTCCGTCTTTAACCGGATTAACCGTGGTGATCCTTGGATCAAAATTGCTCTCAATCTCTCCGACCACAGCGTAGGTAAGGGTCTTGTCATAATAGATCTCCTCCTCCGGTGTAGTCGCCAGAGGATACAGCATTTCATCCAGATCGCCCACATAATCTTCCCGCACCTGATATTTAACATCTTCATAAGAATCGTGTTCTTTTCCCAGGGCGCTCATAAGAATATCTGCGGCGAAAGCTGCTCCTTTATTGTTCCAGTGGGAGTCTCTCTTGTGATATAAAACTTCATCCTCTTCCTGAAATGCCTGATAAAGATTCGCATAGGCAACTCCTTCCTTTTCAAGGTAAGGAACCAGTCTTGCCAGATTATTATTTTCTGTAACTTTTAGACTGTTATAATAAGGCATGCGCTCCGGATAAAGTGAATTTTTATTGGGAGCTACAGTAAACAGAAAATCCACGCCTCTTGCCTGAAGATTTTCCTGCATCATGGAGAGGGTATGGGCAATATTATAAAGGCTCCTGTCGGACAAGAGATCCACCCCAAGGTAATCATTTAAGGAATCTTTGTAATAAAGCCAGCCGTCCGTTCCCTGGATCACGCCCTGTGCCGTAGATGTTCCTAAAAGTTTTCCATTTAGGAGCGCGTTTGCTGTCACAAGCTCATTGCGAAAAGCAAAATGATCCTGGAAATAATCTCCTGCCTGGGGCAGCCATTCCACATTAAGTCCTTCCTCTGTCACAAAGGACGGAAATTTGGAAAGCTCCCTGTTCTCCGAGGAAGTCTCCGTCTTTGCCGCCAACATTCCCAGAGAGGGGATCAGGCATACTGCAAAAAACAAAATACTGTACAGTATTTTCCACTTCTTCATATATTCCCCTCCCTTTAAAACCTGAAATAAATAAACGGATTATACGTCCCGCTGGCAAGGCTCAGCACGCAGACTACCAACCCTACAAGGCTGCATACATAAGTTAAAGGCTCATATCCTTTCTTTCCCCGAAGCTTTTCCACAATAGGAAAAGATGCCGCAACAGCGCCTAAAAGGGTGAGAAGATAAACCGGTGTGAGCTGTGAGAGGGCCAGGCTCATAGCCCCATTGTCCCAGTGAAATCCGGTGAACATTTCTTTTACCCAGAATACTCCCTGGGCCATAGTGTCCGCCCGGAAAAAGACAAATCCCACACATACCACAAGCAGCGCGTAAAAATGCTGGAAAAAGCTTTTTATCCTGCCGCCCTTGCTTCGGATCCAGGGAAGATATTCCTCCAGCATAAGGAAGAATCCATGATAAATTCCCCAAAACAGGAAATTCACCGCCGCCCCGTGCCAGATTCCGGTACAGAGAAATACGATCATCTTATTGATAACGGTTCTTCTCTTTCCTTTTCTGTTTCCCCCTAAAGGTATGTAAAGATATTCCTGAAACCACCCGGAAAGGGAAATATGCCATCTCCGCCAAAATTCCCGGATACTCCCTGAAATATAGGGATAATTAAAGTTTTCTTTAAAATGGAAACCAAACATCCATCCAAGGCCGATGGCCATATCACTGTAGCCGCTGAAATCAAAATAAATCTGAAGCATATAGGATACAGCTCCGATCCATGCCCCGGCTATGTTGATCTCTCCTATAGCCGCCCCGAAGAGCGTATCTGCAACAGCGCCCATGGTATTGGCGATGAGCACCTTTTTTCCAAGCCCGGCAATAAAACGCCGGATTCCTCTGCTGATCCCATCCAAAGTCTGGGTACGTTTATCAATCTCCTCTGCAATATCGTGATATTTTACAATAGGCCCCGCGATAAGCTGGGGAAAAAAGGAGATATACAAAAGCACCTTTCCATAATTTCTCTGGGATTCCGTCACATCTCTGTATACGTCGATCACATAAGACATTGCCTGGAAAGTAAAAAAGGAGATTCCGATAGGCATCCTGATCTGCGGTACCGGCACGGAAAGTCCGGTGATCCCATTAAAGGACTCCACCAAAAAGCCCGTATATTTAAAGATCACCAAAATGGCAAGATTTAAAATCACCGCCGCTGCCAGTATCATTTTTTTCTTCTGGGGATATTTCCCAATAAGAACGGCACACAGATAATTAAAAAAGGATGATGCCACCAGCATAAGCAGGTAGACCGGTTCTCCATACCCGTAAAACAACAGGCTTGCTATAAGAAGCATCGCATTTTTTGCCCGGATTCCCGGAAGCACCAGATGCAGTCCGAAAACCACAGGCAGAAAAATGCATAAAAAAACCATTGAACTGAAAACCATAACAACTGTCTACATTCTTATATGCTTAAATTCCAGACACACCAAGAACGATTTCCTTTCCCTGTTGATTTCTAAAAAGATTTACATAAAAGGTAGAATAATTCAGGATCAGATCCTTGCCGTCTCCATAGCAGCTATCCATGACCTTTGTCTTTTTCGGTTTTCCAAGAAGACTTCTAAGCTGAGCTGCATCCTTTTCGTAAGCGGAAGCAGAACGCAGGCGGGCGCTCTTCGTCTGATTTACCACCCCTGTTTTAGAGTCAAATACGTAGAATTTTCCGTTTACCACATAAATCCCCCTAAGCATACGTCCTTCTGTTCCAAATCCATAATACTTGCCGTTGATATTTTTCACAGCCGGCACGTTTACGCCGTAAACCTTTCTTCCTGCATAGGCTGCTCCGTTAGCTCCGAAATAATATCTGCTGACAACAGATTTTCCTTTCTTTATTTCACGTACGGTTTTCCAGGTATTTCTTACCTTCTGTCCCTTTTCATAAAAATAAATTTTTCCATTTTCCTTTTTCAGGCCGGATTTCACTGTCTCCGCCATAACAGCAACAGGCTCTGTCACCGTAGAAACCGGAGCCTGCAGGCAAAAGGCGCAAAGGGCCACTGCCAAAAACTTTTTCCACTTCTTACACATTTTTATTTTCCTCCTCTTTTTTATTAAGAACAGGGACAATCTCTCCCTGTCTCTCCAAAAATAAAGGTTTGCCATAAAAGAATGACAAACCTTTATTCTGCACCAGATTTTATTTTTTCTTCCAAGTTATATTACAGCAGTACGTTAAATGTCTTCTGGGTCTTATAAACTTTCCCTTCCATGGCTGAGCGTTTCTGCTGGTACCATTTTCCTTTTCTCAGGGAAGAATATCTGTTTGCATTGGTGTCATAAGTATACCATGTATTACCGATCTTGATTTCCACCCATCCATGGGCTTGCCAGTTTTTCTGGTTAAAGGCGTTGCTGGTGCCAATGCAGATACGCACTGGAAGTCCGGTTGCCCGCTTTGCTAAAAAGGCAAATGCCGCTGCGTCGTGATAGCAGCTTCCTCTTTTTGTAGTCAGCATTTGCTTGGCATAGGTGTATTCCCATCCGCTGGTAGGCTTAAAGCCCATTACACGCTGGTATTTAAACTTCTTGGTACAATAGGTAAACAATTTTTTAAGCGCGGTACTGTCTGCTGTACTTTCTGTGATCTTTCCGCTCTTAAGAATCTTGTCCATCGTTTTCACCAGTGCTGCATCGATCTTTTTGCTCTTTTGCAAAACACCCTGGGAATTAAAGTAATAGGATGTGTTTCCTATTGTGTACCAGCCGGTTTTTCTTGCGCCGTTAGCGCCAAAATAATACCTTTTTCCGCCGATCTTCTTCCAGTCGTTTGAAACCTTTTTACCCTTAATGTAATAGCAGTAACCTACTTTTTCTTTTACCCAGCCCTGCTTTACTGCTGACGCAGCAGTGGTAGCTGTCACATTCACCGAAAGTTCCTCCGCTGCCATTACCGGCACACTGGTAAATGTGAGACAGAAGGTCAGTAAAAGAAGAAGTCCTTTTCTGTAAAGCCCTTCCTTCTTCATTTTCATCCTCCTTATGGCTTTTCCTTTTTCCACTCTATTATAGCACAGCCTCCTGGCAAAGTCTATGATTTCAATAGGCAGAAGCCTCCGGATTTCCTTTATTTTTCCGCGAAGTACCAAGTTTTTTCACAGACAGAAAAAAGGAAACGGCTGCTTTTTGCAAACCGTTCCCTTGATCTGTTTCCTTATATATATTTTTTTGTTTGCAGTTTCAGATAAATCTTACTGTCTTCTGAATCGTATGATAGATATTATAACTTCCGCTGCCATATACACCGGTATACCAGCCTGCGTACTGGGCTTCCGGATCGTAATAACGGTTATCGATCTTTACCCAGCAATGTCTGGTAAGCCCATCAGCTGCTCCGTCACGGTTTCCAGCCACACGGCCGCAGATTACATAAGGATTATACCCCACCTCGCTTGAAAGGGCTGCAAAGGCACAGGCAAATCCATAACAGTTCCCGCCTCTGGTGGTCAAAGTGCGCAGGGCCGTCTCTTTCTGCCATCCTGACTTATTTAAATTGGGATAATAGGAGCTGTAGCGGATGTTTCCGCCAACCACATAGTTCCAGCACGCCCGTAGCTTCTCCGACTTGGACATGGAAGACTTGGTGATGGAAGATACGATGCTCATGGTTTTTAGTTTAAGCTGAGCTGCCGTATTATTTTTTGCTGCTCCCGTCTTTGTGAAAGTAATCCCCTGGTAAGTACGGTTTTTCATAAGTCTTCCGGAAGTTCCCGCATAGTACAGCTTGTTACCGATCTTAATCCATCCTGTAGCGGCGACACCGCTTTTACTTACATAATAGGAACTGGAGCCTACGTTTACAATAGATGCCTTAGATGGAGTGGCAAGCTGTCCATTTGCCAGAAAGACATACAGCTTTCCATTCACTTTAAAGCTTCCTGTAGCTGCAAAGTATTTGGAAGTAAAATAATATCTTTTTCCATTGATCTTCTTCCAGGTACGTTTTACCTTTTTTCCGTTTTCATAAAAATAATACTTGCCGCCTTCTTTTTTCAGACCATTCTTTACTGTCTCTGTGCCCTCGTCCTCTGTTGTCTTTACAATCTCCGCAGCGTCAGCCGAAACAGCCGCCGGAGCGCATAACGCGATCAACAGAAAAGCACAAAGGGTAAGAAAAGCGCCTTTGATTTTTTTCATATGTTCCCCCTCTTTCCTTCCTAAATTCCTTTTTATTTTAACATACTCCATGAAGCCATTCAATCATCTTCCT
>CALIZJ010000131.1 GCA_938028845.1 uncultured Blautia sp. | reverse complement strand
GGCTGACGACAGGATTTACCGTACTGATTGAGAAGGCATAGCCTTCTGTGACAACAACGATCAATACTGATCAGCAGGGCGGAGCCCCTCTTGCCCTGCCGATCTCTAAAGCCGACCGCTTAATATGGCCCTGACTGGCCGGGAAATGCGGTCCTGCTGGCCGCAGAAAGTGGCTGTTTGCAGGAGCAGTATTTATCATAGTGACGGCTGTCATACAGCTGATAATATAACCTCGGCACACCACAGATACAGATCGGCACATGGGTCTCCATATAGATTTTGCGGAGAAGTTCCAGTTTTGTAAAGGAACCTGGTCCGTCCAGGGAGACTTCATCCATCAGGTACATGACCCCGCTCATGGATCTTAACCGGTCCTGCAGGGTAAATATTTCAGAGGAGCGCAGCTTTAATGGGAGGCCGATGAATTCCCCCATTTTCACGATAAGATTGGCCGGGCTCAGGGAAGTGAAATCGGTGATCAGATGGATGTAATCCGGAAACTTTTCATGGAACTGTGTAAGCACAGTGGTCTTCCCGCAGCCGGAATAGCCGTACAGCAGGAGGAATTCATGCTGAGTATAAGCTTCCCGGAGCTTGCGTTTGGTGCGGAGCTGGTCATCAAAGTTCATATACGGCGGCTTAAGGAAGGAATATTCCATACCGTCTACGGTGACGGAGTTCCTCGCTTCCTCAAACAGGGTGTCGTTCATGATGAGGTTGTCCTCCAACGGCTTGTCAAATGGGTCCTTTTCCTCAGGAAACATACTGTTGGGGTTGGCAGTTGTTTCAGCGATTGCTTCGTTTTTATTAAGGCTGTTTTTTATAGACATAGTATTTATCCTCACTTTTTTAATGGTATAAGCGCAGGCATTTTCTCTGCGTTTATATAGATTCCTCCCCGAACAGGAAATTCAGCAGTTCCTGGACGTTTGATGGGGAGGTGGGTTTGGAACCGGCATCGGTTTCCGGAAGTATTTCCGGGCTGTCTGGCAGTGCGGCAACACAGTCGGACAGTTCCGATGCCTGTTCTGTTACATTGGTTTCGTCAGTTACAGAAGCTGCATAGCAGTAATCCCTGAGTTGGGATTTCTCTGTGGGCACAGATGTGGAAGCTTCCGACGGCAGGATTGCGGCTGCAGAGCGGCTGATCCTTGTGATGGTTCCCTTCAGCGATTTTTCATGCTGGTGGTTTCCGTCCAGGTGTGCCTGCAGCTCTGCCGGGTCCGCGCCTGTGAAGGGCAGCTTTTGTGCCGGGAAGGCCTCACAGACAAACCTCCCATTCACTGTGACGGTAAGGGAGGAAGGGGCCAGGGGCTTTTCCACGGCGTGATAGAAGACATCCGCATTTGCGCCGATATGTATCCGCAGCGCATCATCCCAGTACCAAACGTTTGAGAAACGGATCCCATGGCGGCCGATGTGGCAGCCAGCGGCATGATGGAGCTTCAGCGCACAGAGGGTTTTCCAGTCCGGCGTGACAAGGTATGGCTTTTCCAGCGCGTGGTATTTTTCCAAAGGGCTCATGGTGTCAAAGGAAGGAAGCCACCCATCCGCATCCGCTTGGTCTGAAGTGATGCCATCTTTATGGAACTGATGGTAGGCGGGAAGGATTTCGGACTGAAATTTCTGTACAAAGTCATCCAGTGTCAGCAGTTCCTTCTTTTCCAGGAGCTGCTGCAGGTATTTGGAAAAACCATCAGGCCGTTCCTTTACGCTGTTGTGACACCAGCCCTTCAGCTTGCAGATCCATTCCCGCTCAAGCGTCCCGAACATCCGCTCGATGGATTTGCTTTGGGGATGGTAAGGCAAAGCATGATGGACTTCCACCGACAGGGCGCGAAGGAGTCCAAGACCGGCAAACCGTTTGTTCAGGTACATTGTATCATCTGAGTCAGCAGAGATTTCATCCGGGAGATCCTCAAGCAATGCGCTGCGGTAATCCTTCCCACAGTCCACCAGGATCGCTTTTGGGAGCCCGCGGAAGATCTCTCCCTGTGTAAGAGCGACAGCGCGGCAGAAGGCTTCTGCAATGGTATCTGCATTGGGTAAGATGGAGACCACCCATCCAACAATGCATCCGGTTGCAGTGTCCATCCATGCGGTAAGGGTTGGGCGGACAGCGATCTCCTTTTCAAGGATCCGCCCTCCGGACTGACGCTTCACCGTGACTCTGACAAAGAGATCAAATACGTGGTGGTCGCCCTGCCAGAGCTCATTGACAAGGATCGGTTTTTCCCGGAGGGTGAAGTGGCCATACAGGCTGCTCCACTTACGCACGCCTTCCCGGCAGTAACAGATCATCTGGGGCGGGATATGGGCAAGCAGCCTGTTTACAGTCTTGCGATTGTTCGGGATGCGCATGTATCCGCCGGGGGATTTGCAGGCAGGTATCTCCGTATCCGCCAATGCATTTTCAGGGTGGTACGGGCAGGCCGAACAGTGGACATCTTTGTGAGCCTCCAGTTCCCGGAAGATGCTGTTCTGGGAGAAGTGCTGATGGTGGTCGAGATAAAGGGCATAGGCAAGGTCAGCGCTCCAGAGGCACATGGTTTTCGGGAGATGGTGCTGCAGGTAGACCGGTTCCAGGTAAAGCATGGACAATTCTTTTGATGATGGTTTTCCACAGAGCCGGTACAGTGTGGCAAGGGAGATGCTATTGGCATCTGCAAGCTTGCGAAGCTCCCTGGTTGCTTTCCCGGAATGCCGGTATTTCTGCCGGAGCTGTTCGGCGCTTTGTATAAGCTGCGCTACATCCAAAAAGGAAGAGAGCCAGGCATCGCCAAAGGAACTTCTGGGGGTTGCAAGATCCAGTTCGCACCGTTGGCTTGTGGGAAGCTTATTTTGCAGGTATTCGAACTGGGCTTTTTGAGGCAGGCCCTCCAGACGGATCAGATAATTTTGCCTGCCGTCATAGGTGAAAGGTATGTCATCTGGAATTTTGGACGGCAGTTTGCCGGAGGCAGCACGATTTAGGACTGTCCGCAGCGACAGATGCAGAATAGATGCTGCTTCCGAAGCAGTGATCCAGGTTTCCGAATCGACTTCCGGCTGACGTGGTGGCGGCGGAGAGCCAGATATTGAGATGTTTGGATTGTTGGACATAAAAAATCCTCCTTCTGTTATTACAGCATTGCAAAGGCAAGCTGCTGTGGATAAAATAACAGAACAGAGGAATGATTGGAATAGGCGGGACGCTATTTTCTCAGGAAAAAATATGGGACACGGAATTCGCAGTTCGGGTGTCCCGTGACAATTTTAGCCGGATGAAAAATCCGGCTTTTCTTTAACAATATAATTTAGATTGAAATGTAAATATCAATTTTGATAGGAGTGTGCGTTGACTTATGCCCAGACCGAAGAAGAAACCAGACTATAATCCACACCAGATCATGCAAGCGTTCATGGACGCGATAGCTGATGCCTTTGGTTCCTATGATGACAGAGATGATGACACGGCTCCCGGCCTGAACGCCGTGGCTGCCGAGTTTGGAATCACATCTCTGAAAGCCAGGAAGCTGCTGATCACGGCAGGAGTGTATTCCACGGCATTATCCCGCCAGATAGCAAAGCTTCACTCCGATGGCGCTAAGATTGAGCAGATAATGAAAATCACGGAATTAAGCCGGGCCTCTGTTCACTCCTACCTGCCCTATACCAAAATCCCATATAACCTTGCCGAGCTGTCAGTCAACGCGGAGCGGATACGTTTATACCGGGATCGGAAAAGAAGATGTGAGGAGTTTTGTTCCAGGGCAGGCCGGATAATGGCAGCGAATCGAATAACGGCAAAAGAGGAGGAAGCGGAACTGTGGGACTTATTGAAATTCCTGCAGGGCTGTGTATTTCTTACAGCAAAGGGACTGAAGTTTACCTATAAGATCTGTGGCGGCGAGCTGTTTGTGAACCGGAAGTCAAAATCGATCACACAGACCACTGTATTCATGGCATATTGGAAAGCCGTGGAGCTGATGAAGGAGACTGGATCTGTGACCGGCCCGAAGCAGCTGGGAATCTTCGGGGCAAGTTACCTGTATCCTGTGTTTATGAGGATCGGGGTGATTCGTGCTGCCAAGGGCAGTTTCGGGACATCCAGAGCCGAATTTGGCGAGTAGTGAGTTGACTGTGTTTATTTTGTTTAGATTACTCTGAAACAATACCTTCCGTGCAGCCCCAAAAGCGCAGACTGTCCCTATGAAGGTTTCGAAACGATTTATGACCTCGGCTGAAAGACTTATGAGGTAACTACAGGAATTCCCCAGCCAAGTGCTTTTAATTTTTTTAGATATGCATTGATTTTGCGTTCCCTATTGAACTGATTATAATATTCAGCCCCCAGATCTTTGAATACTATTCCATCCTTCAGAATGTGATGGATTGCAACCAGCATGGAATGGGCCACCGCGACATAAGCTCTCTTGTTCCCTCGATGCGCGCTGATCCGGGCAAACTAGGCATGGAAATAACTCGATCTGTTCTTTACGGCAGAATGATCACACGACTAATGTGTCGCGCAACAGGGCGTTCCCCTTCCTGGTTTTTCCGGATTTGCGTTTGTCGGCGCTTTTGTTATTGCCTGGACACAGCCCCGCCTATGATGCAATGTTTGAATCCTTTGGAAACCGGCTCATATCTACTCCGATCACAGAAATAATGGCCTGCGCACTTGTCTTTCCAATGCCGGGAATATCCTGTATCATTTTTGCAACCTCCTTTTCCTCGGGCTTCATGAAATTGTCTATGTCATCATCAAGCTCCCTGATATGGGCATCGAGTTCATCCAAATGGTTCAGGAGGATGCGCATCATCTTTTTCTGGAGAGCAGACATCACTCCATTAAGGTCATCAATGATCTGTTCTTTTGTGGCTTTCAGATTATGCGCAATGATCTTCTTCTCATAAAGGATATCATACTCGGCAGAATCAATCTGTTTGCCAGACAGCAAATGTTCCAGGAGGTTCCTGGCGCTTTTGCCATTGATATCCTTGATGGTCCCGGATATCTTAATGTTGGCATCCTCCAGCATCTTTTGGAGCCGATTGAGCTCGCGGTTGCGCTCTCCCACTAAGCTTTTGCGGTAACGCACAAGTTCCTGCAGTTCCCGTTGGTCTTTGTCTGGAACGTAGCTTGCAGCCAGCAGGCCATGCTGTAAGAGGTCGGCGATCCATTCCGCATCTTTTACCTCCGTCTTACGTCCCGGGACCGCTTTCATGTGCCGCGCATTGACGACCATGGCTTTCAATTCACAGGTTTCAAGGATGTTGTATAAAGGTTTCCAATAAGAGGCTATGCTCTCCATAGCGACCATCTCGCAGCCGCCTTCTCTGAGCCAGTCAGCCATTTCAAGAAGTTCTCTGGTTGTTGCACCAAAATTACATATTTCCTGCTTGTTGCCTTGTTTAAAGAACTTTTTGTGTACATCAATACCACAACACTTGTCGTAAACTTTATCCATAATAGCACCTCCAGGATGAGTTTACGGCATGGCTTCCTGTCTTTTATTATTTTACTCTACATCCTTATATGCCGTATACGGCGGGACAGATGGTGGTGCAAATGAGGAAGCCGCTGGTCAGTTTGAAATACGGGCTAAATGCTCCAAATGAAAACCGACCTTTGCCGATAAAGTCATTATGCATCAGACTTTGCGTTTTGTAACTATTAGCTGTTTTCAGCCATTGATTATCGATGTTTCATTTATGGTGGTGCCTAACATCGTATGGCATGAGGGTTTGAAATGGAATTAACGATAACCACAGGGGTGGCTCTGATCGACACTCCCCACTTAGAAAACC